>JAKAKF010000044.1 GCA_021813595.1 bacterium | reverse complement strand
GTCAGGGAAAGGCATTTTGTTCTGGTCAATAAAAGAACCGCCGAAATGTTTGGATACGATTCGCCCGACGAATTAATAGGAAAATTATCGAGAATTTGCTACCGTTCCGACCGAGATTTTCAGGAAATAGGCAGGAGCGCATACTCGACGGTAAGAGCCGGGCTTGAATATAAGGTGGAATATATTGCCAAAAGAAAAGACGGCTCGGAGTTCTGGTGTCTTCTGACCGGAAAATCGGTCAGTCCGGGAGAAATAGATAACGCCGATTCCGTCTGGATATTTCAGGACATAGACGAAAGAAAAAGACAGGAAAGCCAGTCGTCGGTTATTATTTCCAGTTTATCGGACGCTCTTTTCGTCGTAAACTTGCATAAAAAAATATCCTCGTATAATTTTGCTTTTTTATCCATGTTCGGTTTCAACGAAAAAGAACTCGGACGAGACTTGTCCTTTCTTTTCGACGAGAAAATGAATGAACTGATAAATAAAGTATTTTTAAACAGAGATATAAACAAAAAAACTATTTACACCGATGAAATTGAGCTTAGCGGAAGCAGAATATGCAAGGCTACCGCGACTTCGATGTATCTTGATATCGAAAACAGCCTTTCAAAAGACGATTATGCCGCCGATGCATTTGCGGGAGTAGTCGTTACCGTAAGAGATATCACCAAAGAAAAAGGAGTCGATATGATGAAGACCGATTTCATATCTACCGTATCCCACGAATTAAGGACGCCTCTTACTTCCATACTCGGCTTTGCGAACATAATAAGCAAGAAATTTAAAGACTCCGTATATCCCGTCCTTAATTTAGAAGATAAAAAAATCAAGAAAACCGCAGACCAGATTGAAAGCAACTTAGGCATAATAATATCCGAAGGCCAAAGGCTTACTTCACTCATAAACGACGTATTAGACATAGCCAAAATGGAAGCCGGCAAAATAGAATGGAAAGACGAACGTTTTACCGCAATCTACGCTATAGAGCATGCCGTATCTGCAACCTCTTCGCTTTTTCAGGGAAAAAAGCTCGGCATAGTAACGGACATAGAAGACGGCCTTCCCGATATATACGCCGACAAAGACAGATTTATCCAGGTTATTATAAATCTTTTATCCAACGCCGTAAAGTTTACATCCTACGGAGATATAACCGTCGGAGCAAAATCTTTCCGTGATTCCGTACTCATAAGCGTTTCGGATAAAGGCACCGGCATAAGCAAAGAAAATCTTACCAAGGTATTCGAAAAGTTCAAACAGGTAGGCGACACCTTGACCGACAAGCCTAAAGGCACGGGGCTCGGACTTCCCATATGCAAGCAGATTGTAGAGCATTACGGAGGGAAAATATGGGTTGAAAGCAAAGTAGGCAAAGGAAGCACGTTTTATTTTACCGCTCCGCTATATAAAGAACAACCAAGCTCCACCCATATAAAAGATTTTATAGAACAGATTAAGAACTCGGCTCCTCCGGCATTAGACTACGGCGGAACTTCCAAAAAAATATTGATAGTTGACGACGATGGAAACATCAGAAAACTTTTAAAACAGGAGCTCGAATACGCCGGTTATATTACCGACGAAGCTTCCGACGGATTAGAGGCTTTAAATAAAATAAAGCATAAAAAATACGACCTTGTTATATTAGACGTTATGATGCCCGGTTTAAGCGGATTCGACGTAGCAAAGGTATTAAAAAACAGTCCGGAAACTATGAATATCCCAATCATAATTTTATCCGTAGTCGAAGACAAAGAGACGGGATTTAAAATAGGAGTGGAAAAATATCTCATTAAAGGAGTGGAATATCCGCAATTATTGAACGAGGTCGAGGGGCTTTTAAATAACGGCGGCTCTAAATAGATTTCCGCGTTTAATTTAGCTTGACATAAGCCTTCGTATATTTTATATTATAAAAATAAAATTATTTAAGGAGAAGTAATGCCCAAAGTTCTTATCGCCGACGACGAACCGCATATAAGGCTGCTCTTAGAGCAGACCCTCGAAGACCTCGAAGACGAGGGGTTAGAGATTTTTACTGCCGAAAACGGCGCTGAAGCTCTTGAGTCAATCAAAGAAAACAAGCCGGACATGGTTTTTCTCGACGTAATGATGCCTAAAATGAACGGGTTCGAAGTATGCTCTGAAGTAAAAAAAAACCTGAAAATCCCCGATATATATATAGTTCTCCTTACCGCAAAAGGGCAGGAAATAGATAAATTAAAAGGAATGGAATCCGGCGCCGATATGTATATGACAAAACCTTTTAATCCCGACGATATCGTAAAAAAAGTACGCGAAATTTTATAAATATTTATCCCATTCTGCCAACTTAGTTCCCATTCTGCCAACTTTGTTGTATTATTGACAGCCTGTTTACAAAAGAATAGCCGTAATTACCTTGTTTTTTATAATGGCACGTAAATTGCATATATTTAATTAATTAAGATTAAATAATTTACAGGAGCTTTTATAATGAATAAACAGACTGTTTCCGGTTTAAATCATGTTTCAGACATGTCGAACGCTAACGGCGTCCTGCAGACTCTTTTAGAAAATCCCCTTTCAGGAATAATTTTAGTCAGAAATAGAAAAATAATACACATTAACAAAAAAATGGCCGAAATTTCAGGATACGGTTCCGATGAATTAATAGGAAGTTCTACGAGAATACTTTACCGTTCGGATGAAGATTTTAACGAAATAGGAAGAGTTATATATTCCGACATCGCCAAAGGCAAAGAAGCAAGGTTTGAGGTTCTTGCTAAAAGAAAAGACGGTTCGGAGTTCTGGTGCCTTCTGTCCGGAAAATCCGTTAATCCGAAAGAGACGGATAACTCCGATTCCGTATGGATATTGCAGGATATAGACGAAATGAAAAGGCAGAAGGAGATGCTCGAATCCAATATTTACAGGGCTATTTTGGATAATTCGCTGGTCGGCATCGTTCTTTTGAAACACAGACATATCGTCTCGGCAAACAAAAAAATGGCCGAGCTGTTCGGATACGATGCGCAGGAAGAAATGCTCGGCTATACTACGAGAATACTTTACCGCTCTGAAGCCGATTTTGAAGAAATAGGCAGCATAGTATATTCAGACCTCGCCAAAGGAAAAGAAGCAAAAATGGAACTGATAGGAAAAAGAAAAGACGGTTCTGAGTTCTGGTGTCTTCTTACCGGAAAATCGGTCAACCCCGGCGAGGCAGGCGGCGCCGATTCGGTCTGGATTTATCAGGATATCACCAAAGAAAAAGGAGTCGATATGATGAAGACCGATTTCATATCTACCGTATCCCACGAATTAAGGACGCCTCTTACTTCCATACTCGGCTTTGCGAACATAATAAGCAAGAAATTTAAAG
>JAKAKF010000239.1 GCA_021813595.1 bacterium | reverse complement strand
TACTCTAATCAGCAGCAACAGTATCAGCAGCAGCAACAACAGCAGCCGCAACAAAAAAAAGGATTTTTCAGTTCGCTTCTCGGCAGTGGCTTTGGGCAGGCTATAGAAATGGGCGCAGGATTTGGAATAGGAGATGATTTAATTAACAGTATTTTTTAAAGTCGTTGGCTTAATATAGAGCGCATAGCGTTGCAACGCATGTTTCCAAAATTATTTAAATTTATAATTATATAAAAATAACAGCTCTTTATCGGTCAGGCATCTTTTTAAAATAGAAGATTCTTTTTTTACAACGGACAGCATACTTGAGGCATCTTTGCCTGTTATTTTAATTCCAAGTTTATTCAGATTATATTTTATTGCGGCGGAACCGCCGTGTTTTCCCGTAAGCAGCTTTCTTTTTGAGTCTACCAACTCAGGAGGATATGCTTCATAATTAAGCGGATTTTTTAATATTCCGTCGGTATGTATTCCGGCTTCGTGGTAAAAAATATTTCTGCCGAATATCGGTTTATATACGGGAATTTTTCTCTTTGTAATTTTTGCTATAAATTTTGCCAGTTTTTTTGCTTTTATAAAATCAAATTTAATTTTTCGGTTTTCTATAAAATTAAGATAAGCTATGACTTCTTCAAGCGCGCAGTTTCCGGCTCTTTCGCCAATACCGGAAATACTTCCCGATACTGAATCTGCTCCAGCTTTTAATGCCGCTATTGAATTTGCGGCAGCCATTCCAAAGTCGTTATGCGTATGAATTTCAAGTATTATATTTTTAAATTTTCCGCCGTTTTTGATTTTTAATATATCTTTGTATATATTAAGAGGATTTAATATGCCTACCGTATCCGAATAACGGAATTTATATGCTCCTTCGTTTTCGGCAATTTTCATAATCTCGACTATCGTTTTTAAGTCCGCCCTGGAAGAATCTTCTCCTCCTACCGAATATTTTACCCCTTCTTTGCTTAATATTTTTAATATATTTATAAGGTTATTTTTTACGTATTCAAAATTTTTCTTAAGTTTATATTCTAAATGGATTTTCGATATCGGAACCGATACATGTATAAATTTTAGCCCTATATCTAAAGACGAATAAATATCTTCGGTAATTGCCCTGTTCCATCCGATTATTTTTGCATTGAGCCCAGATTCGTTTATTTTTTTTACCGCGTTTTTTTCATCTCCTCCCATAATCGGTATTCCCGCTTCTATTTCATTAACACCCGTTTCGTCAAGCATTTTAGCTATAAGCAGTTTTTCGTCCGCAGAAAAAACAATACCTGCAGTTTGTTCTCCATCCCTGAGAGTCGTATCGTTTATAATTATATTCTCTAATATATTATTCATACATTTTGCAAATGCATAATTTATGCCATAATTTTAGTCGTCTTTTTAAAGGGTATTTTAAAGGGGACAGATTTATTTATTTTTTGCAAATAATAAATCTTATGAATCTTACCGTTTCTATTATATGCATATCCGCAAAAGCAAACAGGAGTAAAAGAATAAATAAATATGCCCCTTTATTTTAATTAAACCGTTTTCTGTTTTTATCTGCTTTTTATTTAATCAATCGTGTTCATATATTAAGCAAATTTATTTCACAAATTATTTTTATTTCTTTTTAAATTTATGAAAAAGTTTATAAATTCGTAAATTATAAGTAGTTTTTGATTGAAAAGAAACTTTGGCATGAATATTGCAATAAATTAAATCAAGAAACAAATCATAAAATAAACATAAAGAAATTTAAGAAATGGAATTAAAACACTATTGGAGGATTAGTTATTAAACGTAATAAATATTAAATTTATATCTATTTTAAATAAAGCGCAAATGAGCGCATGCGGCAATGACGCCGCAATTAAAGAGACTTAAACCACTTAAAGCATTCGTTAAGTTTTTGTCTCCTTAGTTGCGGCGTTTTTGTTTTTAAAAAAACAATTTATTTTTATTTGGAGGTAGAAGAAATGAGACAGGTTGCAATTTACGGAAAAGGCGGTATCGGAAAGTCCACCACGACGCAGAATACTTTAGCGGCTCTTGCGGAAAGAGGAAATAAAATAATGCTTGTAGGATGCGATCCAAAAGCCGATTCCACGAGGCTGCTTCTAGGCGGAAAAAGTCAGGAAAGCGTCTTAAACGCCGTTAGGGATGTCGGGCAGGAGAACGTTACGGAAGAAGACGTGTTTAAAATAGGATTTGGAGGAGTAAGATGCGTAGAATCCGGCGGACCGGAGCCCGGCGTCGGATGTGCAGGCAGGGGAATTATTACGTCCATTACCACTCTTGAACAGCTTGGTTCGTACGAAAGAGAGCTCGATTATGTATTTTACGACGTTTTGGGCGATGTAGTATGCGGCGGCTTTGCGATGCCTATAAGGGAAGCCTACGCAAAAGAAATATACGTCGTCTGTTCCGGAGAGCTTATGGCGCTTTATGCGGCAAACAATATATGCAAAGGCGTCCTTAAGTATGCTAATACAGGCGGAGTGCGTATAGGCGGGCTGATATGCAACTCAAGAAACGTGGACAACGAAAAGGATATGGTTGAAGCGTTTGCAAAAAAAATCGGAACGCAGATGATACAGTTTATTCCAAGAGACAACGTCGTACAAAGGGCGGAAATAAAAAAGAAGACCGTTATAGAACACGATAAAGATTGCGCGCAAGCCGACGTTTATAGAACGCTTGCAAAAAATATAGAAGAAAACGATATGTTTGTTATACCGAAACCTATGAGCATGCAGGAACTTGAAGACCATATGATGGAGTACGGTTTTATGGAGGAATACGAAAGGACTACCGACGGAAAAAACGCAGCCGTATAATTTTAAGGAAACTAATATATGAATAACTATCAAAATAACGATAATAGTATTAAAAATAATTTTACGACGGAAATTTCCAAACACCCTTGTTTCAATAAGGAAGCGTCGAAAAGTTATGGCAGAGTTCATTTACCGGTTGCTAAATCGTGCAATATTTCATGCAACTACTGTCACAGAGACTACGACTGCCAGAATGAATCCAGGCCGGGGGTAACGTCAAGTCTGCTTTTGCCGGAAGAAGCGGTAAGCAGGATATATGAGGTAAAAAGGTTTTTCGGCGATATAAGCGTAGCCGCAGTTGCGGGTCCCGGCGACAGCTTAGCCGAGCCTTTGAATACTTTGAAGACGTTCGGGCTTGTCAAAAAAGAGTTTCCGGATATTATTCTATGCATGAGTACTAACGGTCTAAATTTAAGCGACAATTTAGAAGAACTGCTTGATACGGGCGTAAGATTTATTACGGTAACGCTAAATGCCATAGACGTTTCCGTTGCCAGCAAGATTTACAGATACGTCGATTATAAGAATATTATTTATACGG
>JAKAKF010000016.1 GCA_021813595.1 bacterium | reverse complement strand
TGTTTACCTTGATTTACATAACGTTGGCATCGTTTGCGATTTTCCTGTTTAAAAGGGAATTAAAAGAAAGAGCGGAGGGCAAAGACGAGCTTGCCGGAGAATCCGCCCCGGCGGCCGCTTCAAATAAAAAGGAGGTGTTACCATGAACTTAAATATATTGTGGTTTATTCTTGTAGCGGTTCTTATTCTGGGATGGTCGGTTATGGACGGTTTCGACTACGGCGTAGGCGGACTGTTAAATTTTATAGCTAAAAACGATAAAGAAAAAAGATACGTTATGAACGCCATAGGACCTGTTTGGGAAGGAAACCAGGTCTGGCTGATACTTGGCGGCGGCGCGGTTTTTGCAGCTTTTCCTTTAGTTTATGCATCTATTTTCAGCGGATTTTATCTTGCAATGATGTTAGTCGTCTGGCTAATAATATTCAGGGCTGTATCTTTCGAGTTCAGAAGCAAAGTCGAAAGCGCAGGCTGGAGGAAGTTCTGGGATGCCGATATTACGGTTACCGGTTTAGGCATCGCTCTCCTGCTCGGCGTGGCCATCGCTAACGTCTTAATGGGCGTACCGCTTAATAAAGACCATGTAGATTACCAGTCCCTGTTCAGCCTTTTAAATATTTTCGGATTAGCCGGAGGGCTTGTATCGCTGTCGATGTTTTTAATGCACGGCTCGGCATATCTGATTATGAAAACAGAAGGGGAAGTTCAGCAAAGGTCAAGAGTTTTTGCAAAATGGTTTGCAGTCCTGTATATAGTGTTTACCCTGCTGTTTTTACTGATTTCTCCGATATTCGCGCCGAGACTTCTTAGCAACAGCTTTGGCATTATAGGGGATATCGTTCCGGTTATAATGATTATCGGCGGGATAGGCGTTATTTTAACTGCGGGGTCTTCGAACGACGTTAAACCGTTCGCTTATTCTATAGCAGGCATTTTGGGAGCGGTCGCAAGTATGGCTGTCGGGGTATTTCCCGATATCGTACCTTCTTCGATTAATCCTGAATACAGTTTAAACATATATAATTCCGCTTCTAATCATCTAACGCTTTTAGTTATGCTGATAGCGACCCTTATAGGTCTGCCGTTGGTTTTAATATATGCAATTTACGCATATAAAAAGTTCGGATTAAAGGTAAAAATGGACGAAAGCAGTTATTAATTTATTTCTCGATTTTGTTTTGACCTTTATCCAATGCCCTATAATTAAATTAACCCCCCTTAATTTTTTATAGGGCATTTTTTTTGCCGTTTATATATAATAAAATACAAGACAAATTTTATCTTAATTCGAGGTGTTCATATGAATATTTCAAGAGCCAGCGATTATGCTATACGCGGACTGGTATATATGGCAAAAAAGCCTGCGGGAACGGTATGTTTCGTAAAAGATATAGCTAAAAACACGAATTCGCCGGCTTCTTTTATGTCGAAAATATTTCAAACGCTCGCTAAAAGCGGCCTTGTTCATTCTTTTATCGGAACAAAAGGCGGATTTACGTTTAACGCCCGCCCCGAGGATATTACTATAAAAATGGTCGTCGAAATTATAGACGGACCTGTCGTTCTGAACAGATGCGTGGTTAATAAATCTTCCTGCCAGGACGTAGGCAATTGCGACGTGCACTTTATGTGGCTCGATATTCAAAAAATGCTGACGAAAGCCCTAAGCTCTTATTCTATAGCCGATTTTGCAGCCTATAAAAAGGGAATATGTGATAAAAAGATGTCAGATTAATTTTCCTATAAACTGTTATTAATTATTGCAGCATTATTAGGCGGAAAATAAAATCTGACGCCTTTTTCTTTGACGCCGATTTGAATTATGTTTAGATTTTTTTAAAAAGAATATTGTTTTCCATGTGAACGTGAATCATTATATCGTCCGAAATATTCTTCAGCAGTTCGTATGCATGCCTATAAGAAGCACAGGCGTCTTTAGGAACCGAATAGCCGGAGCTTAAAAAAAGCATTTCTTTCAGAATATGCCCTACGTATTCATGGTAATACAGCGCATCTTCAATTTCTTGTTTTATGTTTTCGGTTTTTCCGGCTTTTATATCGGCCAAGAGCCCTTCTTCCTCTTTGTCTAAATGAAGGAACATAGCCTGCGACATTTTAGTAAAAAGCTCTCTTATTTTAAGAAGTTCCGGGTGCCCCTTTCCGTGGACGTTTGAAATTTTTTCGACATAACCTTCAGCCTCAGGAATATGAACCCGTAAAAACGTATGGTGTATATTAACTATATAGTCTATTAAAAAATTAACGTCCCAGTCGTTCGCTTTTTTACTTAACGAATAATTATCGTCGTTTTCCGCCGCCGAAGGACTTCTTAATTCATCGACTATAAGCAGCCGGTCTATGCCGGATTCTTCGCATACATCTTTTAACGTTTTTGAACCGCCGCAGCAAAAATCCACTCCGTATCTTTTAAATACCCCTATTTTTTCCGGATTTTCGGAAGCAATTTCGCCTACGCTCTTTAAAAGCAAAACATCCTCGTTGGTTTCCATTTATATTTCTCCTTGAATTTTTATGAACCCTTATTTATTTTTTGTAATTTTAACGACCCATTTAACCGGCCCGTTTTCTAAATATTCCCATGCAAAAGCGTCTCCGTTTTCCGCCGTAAGCTGATAATGCAAAGGTTTGGGGTCATGGTCGTTTTCTATTATAAGGCTTTTCCCGCTTTCAAGTTCTCCCAAAATTTTAAATATTGTAGAATGTTTATATTTCGGTTCTATAACCGTTACGTCTAAAGTTATCGAATCTTTATTTCTTTCCATTTCCATTTTTTTCTCCTTGAATTTTAAATTTTCCACTATTTATTTTTTAACTTATAATTCTATTATCACTAATTTTAAACGTTTAATATATGATTTTTATCACATTAATAAAATAATTTTATGAAACGGAAAATTAATTATATCCACTTTCCAATTGTTCATTTACTATAAAAATATGGTAAAATATTGCTATGAAAAACAAAACGATATTTTATATTTTACTTGCAGGCATAACATTTTTTGGACTGATATTTTTAATCTACTTTATACATAAAGATAGTTCCGCAATAAACGTTATAAATCTTAAGAAATTGTCTCCTATACGGCAGATAAACAAACAAGCTTCCAGTTTGCGCCTGTCCGAAAAGCCTTTATCTAAGCCGTATTTTAAACTTGCCGTAGCTTCGATGATGTCGCCCGTCGCAAATATCGATGCATATAAGCCTTTTGCGGGATATATAGCCGGAGCGCTTCATATGCCCGTTAAGATTGTTCAGAAGAGGACATATTTGGCGGTTAATAACCTGCTTATAAAAAATAAAATAGATTTAGCTTTTATATGTACCGGAGCATACGTTTACGGAGGATTAAAG
>JAKAKF010000087.1 GCA_021813595.1 bacterium | reverse complement strand
AAAGGTTTTGAAAGTATGCCCCGCCTTTAACTTCAAGCCCAAACATACCTGAAGCATAAACTTTTTTTACCGGTATGCCAGAAAAAACAAAGTAAGCTAAGCCTAAAATTATAAAAAACGACAGCAAGATCTTAGAAATATTAAATTTTTTAATAATTTCGCGCCCTCCTTTCTTCATTTTTTTTTAAAAATTTTACCGATTTTTCCATTACATTAATATTAAAGCTATGAATTATTTATAGACTCTTTATTATCTCGGAAGCAATTTTATTGTCGAATAAGCCGTTATAATTAGTTTTTAATTCTTTCATTATTTGGCTTATTTCTTTGGTGTTTTTTTCTTTGGAAATTTTTTCTATATAAGATTTAGTCTCTTCAAAAGACCATGTCTTAGGAAGATAGGATAAAAGTATCTCTTTTTCCGCCGATAGTTCCGAAACGTCTTTTTTATTAACCGTTAAAATTTCTATAGACTGGTCGGTTTTTTTTATCCATGATTTTATAATCTTAGTCATATCGTCGTCGCTTACGGTATCTCCGTGATTCTTTTCTTTAGTAAGTTTTAACGCATCGCTTAAAACCATCGTTAAAATATTTTTTTTAGAATTATCGTTGCTTTTTCTGGCGTTTAGATAATCCGCTTTTATTTTTTCGTGCAGACTCATTATTGTTTTCTCCCGTCGTTTTTTTATTTTTTTTTATTTATTCAATGGTTTTTTATACGATTTAATTTTAATTTAATTTTTATATTTTTTCAATTTATAAAATTTATAATTTATTGTAATTTATTATTAAATACCGCCTCTTGCCATTTCTTTAAGCTTTTCTATTCTGTCTTCGGTAGAAGGATGAGTGCTGAACAAGCTTTTAAATGCGCCTCCCCTTAAAGGGTTGACTATAAACATATGTGCGGTAGCATGGGTCATCTGATTAGCCTGCATAGGTTCTTCTTCGTTTCCGGCTTCTAATTTATTTAAAGCGCTTGCAAGATACATAGGATTTCCGCTCAGCATTGCGCCGCCTTTATCCGCCGCATACTCCCGCTGTCTCGATATAGCAAGCTGTATCATCGTTGCGATGAGCGGAGCTATAATAGCCATAGCGATTATGCCGATAATGTTTCCCTCCCTGTCGTCGCTTCTTCCGCCGAAACCGCCGAACATAGCTCCCCATTCCGCCATCCATGCAAGCATGCTTATTGCGCCGGCAACCGTTGCGGCTATAGAGCTTATAAGAATATCCCTGTTTTTTACGTGCGTAAGTTCATGCCCTATAACTCCCGAAAGTTCGTTTGCATTTAAAATTTTCATAATGCCGGTCGTGACGCATACGGCGGCATGATTAGGATTTCTGCCGGTAGCGAAAGCGTTGGGCGTTTCCTCATCCACTATATAAACTTTCGGCATAGGAATATTGCCTCGTGCCGCAAGATTTCTCACTATAGAATAAAGTTCGGGGTATTCGGCTTCCGTAACGGGAACGGCATGATACATAGATAAAACTACTTTGTCGCTGAACCAGTACGTTCCGAGATTCATTACGGCGGCGAATATTAAAGCTATTACCATTCCCTGCTCTCCGCCGATTGCGCCGCCCGCAACTATTAATATTCCGGTTAAAACAAGCATTAAAAGAAAAGTCTTAAAATAATTCATTTATAAATTCGACCTCCTTGAATTATAAATTTTTCATTAATTTAAAGCTATAATCGATTAAATTTTAAGCTATTAAATTATTACTTATTAATTCCGTAAAGCTTTATCTATTTATTTAAAATCGGCTATCTAAATATATATTATATACTATTTTTATAACCGTTTTTCATTAAAATGTCAAAAGATATCGCTTGAATAGTTAAAGAAAACAAAACGGCTATAAAAACATATGTAATAATTTCATTCCTTAGATGCATATTTAAAGGCAGAGATAACGCCATCGCAATAGGCAATGCGCCTTTTAATCCCCCGAAAACCAAAAAACGTTTATACCGTTTATTTAAAGTCAATCCGTTTGAAAATATTTTAAACCTGTTTTTTATTAAATTAACGAGAGGCGAAATGATATAAACCCCCAGAAAACGCGAAAAAAGTACGAGAGATATTATGAACAGAGATATAAGCCATATATCGAAAATTTTAAAAAGATTTATCTCTATTCCTATTATCAAAAATAAAATTGAATTTATTATAAAAGTTATATATTCCACCACTATAGGAAAAACCTCAAGCGTCCTGCCCGTCACTTTGTTTTTAAAACCGTAATTAGCAAGGGTTATTCCGCTGAAAATTACCGCCATTATAAACGACATATGCAGATAGTATGCGGCTATTAAAGACGCATAAGCAAGCAGCAGAGAAATCATAATTTCGGTTAAAAAATCCGTAGCAAGAGATAAAATAAGGGATACCAAATAACCGATAATTATTCCCAGTATCGATCCGCCGATAGATTCGTATAAAAATTGAACCGCCGACGTCTGTATTATTCCAAAAATATAGTAAAACATGTTATATAAATGATATAACGAACTATGCATCGAGCCTAAACTGAAACGCATACCGTCAGAAAAAATATTGGCTGCTTTATGAAGATTAAGGTTTAAAAAAACCTCGAATAAAACAAGACTGATGCCGTCGTTAAAAAGACTTTCTCCTGCAAGAAGAGTCTCTATGTCTTCTCTGTTTTCAATTTCTTTTTTATCTTCTTTTTCGTTTTTATGTTTCATTGCGCCGTTTTTCAGCATAGACAGTATAGTAATAGGATCCGTAGGCGTTATTATAGCGCCGAAAATTAAAGACTGTTTCAGCGGAAAATCCAAAACAAAATGGAAAATAACGCCCGTAAATATCGCGGAAATTATAGTACCGAAAATCGACAATGCGCCTATAGGAAGTACGTTAGACATTAACGGACGCAGTTTAATTCCAACCGCGCCTTCAAATATAACGACAGGCAAAAAAACATAATAAATAAGATAAGGCGTAATTTTTAAACTTGGAAAAATATGAAATATCCCGACAAAAAGACCTATAATAACAAGCATAGAGGCATAAGGAATCTTAAAATATCTTGTTAAAATTCCTCCTGCCGACGCTATAGAAAGCAAAATTATCGCCGTAATGATTATATGGCTTCCATGATACATAATATATAATATACCATATTATATACAAGCAACCCATTAGAAAATAAAGAGTATAAAATAAAAATAGATAAATTAAAATTATAAAACTTATAAAATCATATCTCGGTTTTAAAATTTAAATGATACGCCGATAAATAAACTTGCAATCGGGTTAAATAAATTATATAATTATTAATCTACAAAAACATCGCGGGGTGGAGCAGTCCGGTAGCTCGTTGGGCTCATAACCCAAAGGTCGCAGGTTC
>JAKAKF010000105.1 GCA_021813595.1 bacterium | reverse complement strand
TTTGTTTCCTGAACCTTGTGCCGCCTTATTATAGCTATAATTTCTACTACGTTTTCCTGAAATTTAGATTCCATAAAAACCCCATTAATTAAATTAAATAATTAAGATAAATAATTCAACAAATAAATATAAAATAGGCATCTTAAATATAATCATGCGATATACGCCTATGTAAGATAATATTTTTACAAACCTTCGGCTCCGGTCCTTACGGTGTAAGCATTCGATACCGGTATTACAAAAATTTTTCCGTCGCCTATGTGTCCGGTTACAGCATTTTCCTGAATAATATCGCAAACCTTGTTTGCCTCGCCTTTATTAACGACTATCATTAGCTCTAATTTCGGCAGTTCGTCGTAAACCACTTCGCCTACTTTAATTCCTTTTTGTTTTCCCCTGCCAAAAACATGCATCTTGGTTACGGAAACAAACCCGTTTTCTTCAAGCGCCTTAAGAACGTCTTTTTCTTTTTCCGGTCTTATTATAGCTCTTACCATTTCCATAAAAATCTCCTTTTCAAATAAAAATTTGAATTTATTTTATTAAGTTAAAAGTTATTTTGTATTTTATTGCCATCCGTTAAAATAATCGCCCTTGCTATTTCTTCTATAGGACGGCCGCTGTTCATGCTTAACTTCTGCAATCTGCTATGCGCTTCTTTTTCCGAAATATCTTCTTTATTCATAAGTATATTTTTTGCTTTACCTATTAATTTCCTGCCTTCTATATACTGTTTTAAATTTTCGTTTTCTTTTTTGATATCCTGAAATTTTTTAAAATTTTCTATAGCAATTATGGTCTGGGCTAAAATTTCGCTTTTTTTCGCCGGCTTTGTTATGTAAGAGAATGCTCCCGACCCTCTTAAAGATTCGACGTAATAATCATAATCTTCTAAACCGACTGCGCCCGCGGTTAAAAAAATAATAGGAACCGGCGTTTTCTCCATAATCTTTTTGCAAGCGGTAATTCCGTCCATTGACGGCATCTTTATGTCCATGAATATAATATCGGGTTTATGCTCTTCTGCCGCCAATACTGCCGCCGCACCGTTATCGGCTTCGTATATATCCGTCGTGACCGAATTTAAAATAAGCTTAAGTTCTTCTCTCCTTTCTTTTAAATCGTCCACTACTAAAACTTTTATATTTAAATTTAAACCTTTTTCATCTTCCATGCTTTATTAAGTTGCAATTTTTATGCCATTGTACTAAAATTGTTCCAAATCCGTAATTTTAATTTTTATGCAACTTGCCCGATTTCTTTTTCTTTTAAAATAATTTTTTTTAACCATGGGGGCGGATTCTTAGACAAAACGTCCCGAAGTTCTTCCATAACGTCGTCAATCTTTAAAGGTGCGGGCTTTGCTCCTATTCCCTTTTTAACTACCGGATATATGCCGGATTTTACTACTCTCGCAGCTGCCGTCCCGCCTATGCTTTCTATGAAAATAATTTTTACGTCCATCAATTTTTCTATCTTTCTATCAATTTTATTAAGTTCTTCTGCCTCATCTTCAAAATATCTGTTTTCCAAAAATTTAAATCCGTCCATATTTATTTCATAAATTGCGAAATTTTTAGCCCATCCAAAATGGTCATTGATTAAAATATTATCATTTGTCGCAAAACCTACTTTCATTTTAACCTCCCTCCCCACGATTTTTATTAAATTTAAATTATACTTACGTTTAATCTTATTAGTTATTATTTGCTAATTATCGTTTTTTTACTCGGTAAAAAGTAAATTTGCGCTTTCGATAACAAGATTTATAGCGCCGTCATACAATATATAATGCTTATAATTATGTCCTATTTCGTCTATTATCGGAAACCCTGCTTTAAGCAAGGGTATGTCTAAATTTTCGGCATAAAATTTTGCGTTTGAATTTGAAACTATCATATCTAAGTTTCCGCAATTATCGAGTAAATCCAAATCGCCTTCCGACAAATCTAAGAATCTGTACTTAATATCGTTTACGGCTTTTGTAGCTATTCCAAGTTTTAAATTTGCTCCGATTTCCGAATAAATAGCGGAAAAAGAATCTAAAAGGTCTATACCGAGGGCTAAAGCTATTTCTTTTCCGGAAAAATAAAAATGCGCATCCAAATAAGCATCCATCATACGTCTTCTCTGCCTTTTATATTTTTCGGGAATTTCTTTTCCGCTAGCTTTAGAAATAAACTTAAAAAAATTATCGCTGTTTTTCAGTCCGCATAAATTAGAAAAATAATATGTCTTTAAACCGGTTAAGTCTTCAATATTCTTAAGAGCGTCTTTAAGGCTCAAACCTATTATTAAATTAAATTCGCCGCTAAAGATATTAGTTAAATCTTTTGCGTCTAAACCGCCGGTCGTAGTTTGCAGATAACCTCTTTCATCTAAATGTCCGTCTAACGACATGCCTAAATCAGGTATCATAATAGGTTTTAAATTAAAATCTTCTAAAGTTTCACGAAGTTCTAAAAAATCCTGCGGCGTAAACGAAGGCGGACAAAACACGTTAATACTTTTTGATTTTTTATAAGAACAGTATTCTTTGTTTTTATCTCTCGCCTCCGTCAGCAGTGAGAGCATTGCCGATAGATAGCCCTCTTCAAATCCGTCTTTATAATCCGGAGTACTTGCATAAATTACGTTAGAAAAAGGGATATTTTGCGCGTTTTTAAAATCTTTAAATTCTTTAATAATCCTTGCGATATCTTCGCCTTGCGTTTCCGTAAGACCCGACGAAGTTACGCCTATAAAATCCGGCTTCATTTTTTCGTAAACATTGTTAATTCCCGATATTAGAAAATCTTTGCCTCCGAGTATTGCGCCTGTTTCGTTTAAAGCACTCGTAACTATCGGTATATTTTCCCTGAAGTGCTTCGTTAGCGTGACCTTGTCGAAACTTGCGCAGCCAACGGCTCCGTGCATCAGGACGACGGCATTTTTTAATCCTAGAAAAAATACGGCAGCGCCGAGCGACGAACTTGTTTTTAAAGGATTAATTTCTATATTTTTAAGTCTATTTACCATATTATTTACCATAATTTTATCCCTTATATTCCCTTGCCTTAAATTTTTGTACAAAGTCATATAAAGTCGCAATAAAAGGAACCTGAAGTCGATTATTCATCTAATTATTTTATTGCTCATCTAATAGATTCTTTCAGCAATTTAAAAAGCGGATTTTTAATTTCCGAATAAATTAGTTTTGCCATGCATTCAATGCCTTCATAAGACACATACGGCTGCAATCTTTCCTGATTTACGTCTAAAAACGGAATGAGCGATTTTATTGCCGTATATTGATTTCTGCCTCCCGCAAGTATGATGTCGGCATTATTTTCCCTTGCTATTTTTATAAGATTTATGGGGTTGCCGTTATCGAGCATAATTATATTACCGTTTTTATCGAATTCCTTA
>JAKAKF010000107.1 GCA_021813595.1 bacterium | reverse complement strand
TCGGCTATCTGCATTAAAGAAATCTTTTTGCCGTAAAAAAGCCTTAACGCCAAAGGCAGGGAAGTCTGCAGACCTATTATTCCAAAAGGTGCGGCATCCAGCGTAGCGTCTTTCTCGTCCTTGCTGTGCGGGGCATGGTCGGAAGCTATCGCGTCTATAGTGCCGTCATACAATCCTTTTATAACGGCATTGACGTCTTTTTGGGTTCTTAACGGGGGGTTCATTTTTGCGTCGGTATTATAATCCAATAAAGCGTTTTCGGTAAGCGAAAAATAGTGGGGGCAGGTTTCGCATGTAACGTTTATGCCGGACTGTTTTGCCTTTTTTACGAGAGCGACCGAACCGCTTGTAGAAATATGCGCTATATGAACATTCGCGTCGTAATAGCCGGCTAGCATAATATCCCTCGCTACGCCTATTTCTTCGGCAATGCTTGGAATGCCGACTACTCCGAGACGCTCGGATATTACTCCTTCGTTAATAACTCCTTTACCGCGCAGTTTGGAATCTTCGCTATGCGATATTACCGGCAAATCGAAAGTGCGGGCATACAGCAGAGCCCTTCCCATAAGAGCGCTGTCTTCAACGGGATTGCCGTCGTCGCTCAGCGCGACCGCTCCCGATTCTTTCAATTCTCCTATATTTGCGAGGGAAGTTCCCTGCAACCCTTTAGATATAGCCCCTATTGGGAATAAATTTATTAAATTAAGCGCATTTGCCTTGTCCGATAAAAAACTGCAGACAACTTTAGAATCGTTGACCGGATTAGTATTAGGCATACAGCAGATAGAAGTAAACCCTCCGGCTGCTGCCGCCTCCATTCCGGATTTTATAGTTTCTTTATATTCATATCCGGGCTCCCTCAAATGAACGTGCATATCTATTAACCCCGGAAAAACGATAAAATTTTCGGCGTCTAAAACCTTAACGCCGCTCATTTTTTGTTTTAAAGGGATATCCTTTATTACTCCGCCTTCGATATAAATATCTCTTTTTACTTCCGTCTTCGTCAGGGGGTCAACGGCTATACCGTTTTTTATTAAGAACTTTTGCATAAAATATTCGAACGTTAAATTTATTAGTTATTTATTTTTAAGATAACCAAGCAATATATAAAGACACGCCATTCTAACCGCTACGCCGTTTTCGACCTGCTTAAAAATATGAGTTCCGCCGCCGTTTATTATACTCCCTGCTATTTCCACGTCTCTATTTACCGGCCCGGGATGGAGAACCATAACCCGTTTGGAAGCCTTCGACAGCAGTTCCGGCGTCAACTGGAAAAAATTTCTGTATTCTTCAATCGACGGTATAAAATAATAGCTTGCTCTTTCTTTTTGTATTCTGAGCATTATTATAACGTCCGCGCCTTTAACCGCTTCTTCCATATTTTTGGCTATCTTCACGTTTTTAAGCTCGATTAATCTCGGCAAAAGAGAATGCGGGGCATAAAGATAAACTTCCGCTCCCAATTTGGAGAATCCGTAAATATCCGACCGCGCTACTCTTGAATGATAAATATCGCCTATTATCGCCACTTTAAGAGAACCGACGTCTTTTTTTTCTTCCATGACGGTCATTATGTCTAAAAGGCACTGGGTAGGATGTTCGTTTATGCCGTCGCCTGCGTTAATTACAGATGCTTCCGTCCATTTTGACACAAAATGGGCCGCTCCGGATTCAGAATGCCTCAATACGAAAGCATCTGGTTTCATGGCTTCCAGATTGAGTATAGTATCTTTAAGGCTTTCTCCTTTTGTAACCGAACTTTGCGCAATGGATATGCTTAAAGAATCCGCGCTTAATCTTTTCTGGGCAATTTCAAAAGACGACCTTGTTCTCGTTGAAGGTTCGTAAAAAATATTTACGACGGTCTTTCCTCTTAGCGTAGGAACTTTTTTTATATCTTTAAGGGATATTTTTTTAAATTCTTTTGCCGTTTCTATAAAATAATTAATGTCGGATGCGGAAAGGTCTTTAACTGAAATGAGGTCTTTTTTATTAAAGCTCATATTTTTCTACAAATTTTTTTTTGCTTAAGACATCTACGTTGATTATTTCTTTTTTACCGGCTCTTATTTTTTTTCCGATAAAATCCGGGCATATCGGCAGTTCTCTTCCGCCTTTATCGATAAAAACCGCAAGCTTAATCTTCTCCGGTCTTCCAAAATCAAAAATTTCGTCTATAGAAGCCCTGACGGTCCTGCCGCTGTTTATAACGTCGTCTATAAGTATAATTTCTTTATCGTTTATGTCGAAAACTAGTTCCGTAGCGTCTCCGGATTTCTTTACGGAAAAAGGATCGTCCCTGTAAAGAGTCATATCGACGTATCCTATATTGCAGTTAATACTGAACCGTTCAAGAACCGCCTTTTGAATTAAACCTGCTAACGGAATCCCGCCGTTTTTTATTCCGATTATAGCGGCATTTTTAAAATTAATTTTCGAATTTAAAATATCGTTTATAAAATTATCTAGAATTAACCCTGTTTCTTTATCGTCGAAAATAATTTCTTTCTTCAATTTTACCGATCACCCTATATTTTTCTTAAAAGGACAGCCGGGGATAGATTTAAAAAAACGCTTCCAGTATATATCGAAATGATTTTTAGGATTCCATGAGAAGTAAATAATAAATGCCTCTCCCGTAATGTCTTTGTAAGGAACGAAACCCCAGTATCTCGAGTCGAAACTGTTGTCCCTGTTGTCTCCCATTACGAAAAGCTCATTTCTCGGAACTGTTACTGGACCATAGTTGTCTCTCGGAGAACTATAAGCCGGCAAAATAGTTTTTGATTTCCATTCCGCATATCCGCATTTATAAATATGCCCGTTTATATAAACCTTGTTGTTAATAATCTGGATTTTATCGCCGGGCGTTCCTACTACCCTTTTAATAAAATCTATTCCTCTGTGCAGGTTATATTTGCCGGCATAAGGGAATTTAAAAACTATGACCTGTCCGGTCTTCGGTTGGGATACCGGAATATACGACTTCGTAAAAGGAATATGAATGCCGTATATAAACTTATTGACAAGAATATGGTCGCCGGGAATAAGAGTAGGCTCCATGGAGCCGGAAGGTATCTTAAACGCCTGAACGACAAACGTTCTAAAAATTAAGGCGATAATTATAGCTATAATTACAGCCTTAAAATAATCCCATAAAGTATGTTTGCTCATATTTTAAATTTCATAAACCGAAACTATTTTTATTTATAAACTTTTTAATTATACCAATTTTTTTATCTTAAGTCTAAATAAATATCCAAAAGCGTCTATGCCAAACTAATATAATCAAACTTTCAATATAGACAAGAAGGCTTCCTGGGGAATCTCCACAGAGCCTATGTTTTTCATTTTCTTCTTTCCTTCTTTCTGCTTCTCTAAAAGTTTTCTTTTCCTTGTAATAT
>JAKAKF010000234.1 GCA_021813595.1 bacterium | reverse complement strand
TGCAGGAAACCGATGCGATTACTATGACGTCCCTCCTGGAAAGGATAGAGCGCGTAGCCGAATGTTTCATTTTATCTATCTGGTCGTTAATAGCGGAATCTTTTTCGATGTAAAGGTCCTTCGAGGGGACATAAGCTTCCGGCTGGTAATAATCGTAATAGCTTATGAAAAACTCTACGGCGTTTTCGGGAAAAAGGGCTTTAAATTCGGAATAAAGCTGTCCGGCAAGGGTTTTATTCGGCGCTATTATAAGAGCCGGCCTTTCGAGTTCTTTGATGGCGTTAGCCATCGTAAATGTTTTCCCCGACCCCGTTACCCCTAAAAGCGTCTGATACCTGAAATTTTTATATTTTATCCCTTCTACTAAAGAACTTATCGCCTGAGGCTGGTCCCCGGCGGGACTGTTTTCCGAAACGAGATTAAATAACTCCATAATATAATTATTTTATCATTTTTAGGGGAAAATATCTCTGCGAAATATCGCCCGACTGAGTTTGACATTAGGCAGGATTAGGAGAAATATTAAGGCAAATTCGTATCTTCGTAATAAAAAAATACCGCCGTCGCAGTCACTGGTTTTTAACGTCCAATGTGCTTAAAGTTAAGCATTAAACTGACTGACGGCGGCATGCTGCATAAAAAACATATATTCGGAAATATCTTTGCATTAAACTTATTTTCTTTCTTTAATTTAATTATAGCGCATATTTTTGAAATTTCAAGCCGTCACGTTATTTTTAAAATAAAAAATTAATACTGTAGCCGCCGGCTAATTTAAAATACTTTACTTAGAACATACTTTCTTAGAACATTGACTTTGATGTTTTTATATAATAAGATATTTAACATAATATAACATTAGAAACACCATGTAGTTAAGCTCTTTAAACTATATATAACATGCTAATCGCAGACTTTGCTTGCATTAAGTTGCTGAAATATAAAAAGAATTAAAAAAAATAGAGGTAAAATTAAATGTCTCTGATGCGTCTGTTAGGCAATATTATATGGTTTGTGTTCGGCGGATTCTTAATGGGTTTAGGCTGGACGCTCGCCGCAATAATTTCTTTTATAACCATAATCGGAATACCTTTCGGCATTGCATCCTTTAGAATAGCCGTTTTTTCTTTTTGGCCGTTCGGAAGAAAGATAATCGATAAGCCGGATACCGATACAGGCAAATCAATCAGCTTAATCGGAAATGTCTTATGGATTATATTATGCGGATGGTGGCTTGCCTTAGGCGAACTTACAGCCGCTTTAATATCGGCTGTTACCATTATAGGTATTCCGTTTGCATTTCAGCACTTAAAATTAGCGGGACTTGCGCTTACGCCGTTTGGCAAACAGATTGTTGAAATATAAAAACAACATAACTGCGGCTTTTTTATTGCGATTCACAATATAAAACCTAATTTTATAAATATTTTTAAGGCCTTGGCTCTATTGTCGTTATAACTGTTACTTCATCCTTCGCTCCGGTGCATATTGCGAGAACTGTGGTTTCGATATTTACTAAGACGGATGAGGATGAACTTCTTGATTAGATAATGTTAATTAGATTAATTGCGTTACTTCTTTTACATTAAAAACTATAACCGACCTAACCCATGCAAAACGGGATTTCATTTTATCGAAATTTGAACCGTCTCCTTCGAATTTCGCTTTTCCTTTAAGCAAAAATCCGGCGCCTTTACCCTGAAGACCTAGAACGTCCTTGGAGCCAACAATCATTTGGACTTCACTTCCCGACTCGATATTTCTTTGGGTTGTATTAAAGTATCCAGCTGGTATTAAAAGCGTATCATTCTGAAGAACATCAATATAACTATTCCACGTGGCGACGAGATGTACCCCGTCCGTTCCGTACGTTGTAAAACTTGCAGGGCCTTCATGTTTTAAAATTTCGGTTATTTTTTCGTTTAACATAACCTTTTTCCTCCTTTTTATTATTTCAATTTTAATTTATTTTATTTATTATAGTCCTTCAAAATTATTTATTTAGTTTAACATACTGTATGCATAATTATAGCATAATAAAAATTAAATTACTATTATAAGCATGCCTTATTTACTGCGGTGATGAAGCGCCGCCGCCTGCCTTCCCATGGCTTCAATCTCTGCAACCACCGCCATAGCTTCTTGCTCTTTGCTGTGGTAAGTAAGAATTACATCAATGCCATGCTGCGCCGTTTTTAATGCCGTGCTTTTAACTATACCGCGGCTGCCGCCGGTAATAAGCACAATCTTTATGCTCATAATATACATCCTCCTATTTAAAATTTATAAAATATTTTACAATCCGTTTTTATGTTTTATTGAATACATATACTTATAGCTTAACTAATCTTGCGACATCTTTTCCGCAGTTCTTACATATGCCTTTTAAAATAAAATCGTTCCATTCTCCATACGCATCAATAGTGTAAAGTGTAATAGGCAATGGTTGTTATTCTGCAAGCGGTAAAGCAAACGTTATTGCAGATTGTTGAAATATAAATAAACCTGGCCTTTTTAATTATCCGCTTTATTAAATATCCGACCTTAAGGCAAATATAATAGTCGAACCTATTAAGCTTAATATTGCCGCATATAAATATGAATAGTTCGCCCCTTTGTAATAAATCAATCCCATAAGAATATTCCCGCCGAATAATCCTATGCTTCTTGCGGCGGTCAGCGAACCCATTCCTTTTCCTATCGTTTTGCGCTTTACTATTAAACTTATTACGGTAGGCTCTATCGTTTCTATTATGCCGAGAGATATTCCTAGAATAGCGACGCAAATATAATATAAAAAGTAGTTTAAGGAAAACGTGAATACCAATGCCATGCCTAAAGAACCTGCAAAAGTAAGAAAATAGCCGAATCCGAGTTTATTAACGGTACGGACTATCGTTTTTCCGGCTATGAGCCCCGTTAAAGCGGTGCAGATGAAAAATAAAACATATGAAAGAATACCGAGGGCAGGACTTTTCGAAGATTGGGTAATAGTTAAAATAGGAAATCCAAAACTAAAAGAACTGAATCCATACAAAGAAGTTGCTATTAAAATTCTTTTAAATAACTTTTTATTTGAACCGCCGTTTTCTGAATCTGCAGGGACGATATTGCCGCTGTTATCGCCGCCGGCGGAAACGCCCTTTACGTCTCTATCCATACCGTCCGAAACGCCGCCGATGAATTTTTTCTTGGAAATTAAAGTCAAAAAAATAGTTGAAATCAATAAAGGAATAACGGTTAGCAATAAAATATATTTCAAAGGAACATGGTTCGAAAAAAGTATCAGGGCGTAAATGCCTGCAAGGAAACCGCCCGTCTGGTCCAGAGCATGCAAAAAACCGAAGGTTTTTCCATAAAACTTTTTTATAACCGACCTCATAAGCAAAACTCTTCTTGAGGGCGACCGGAAATTTCTAGCCCACCATCCCGT
>JAKAKF010000011.1 GCA_021813595.1 bacterium | reverse complement strand
ATATATGCAGGAAGACCTGCCTTTCAATATGGGCTGGTGGGGATTTACTTTTCCTCTTGGGGTTTATACTTCCGCCACGATAGAACTCTTTAGAATAACCGGAATAGCGCCGTTTAAGATATTTGGGGCCGTTTTCGTCATTATGCTCGCTTTTTTCTGGACGATAGTCACTTCCAGGACTATGCACGGAATGTGGCACGGCTATTTATTTAAAGCGCCATGTTTATCTGCCGAAACCGGACTTCCCGACAAAAATGCGGAATGCATCGATTAAACAAACGCCCCGTCGATTTTTTCGTAAATATTTTTTTCGGATGAATAATTATAAACTTCACCGGTTTCTATAATATAATGCCATCCGTATATTTTAATTCCGCCCTTTTCTAATTTAGATTGGATATACGGGTAGGAATACAGGTGCTTAATCTGCTCTTTTATATTTTCCCTTTCCGTTAATGTTTCTCTCTCTTTACCCGTAAATTCTTTTTTATCGCCTGCGGTTAAAGCCGAATCGGATACGGTTTTTTTTGCGCCTTCAGCCAATTCCAGCCATTTTTTCGTATGGGGTATATCTTTCAAGTCTTCGTCGGCCATATATAATGCACGGCATCCGCCGCAGTTTGAATGTCCGCATACGACGATATTTTTTACGCTGAGAATATTTACCGCATATTCTATCGCGGAAGTCGTAGCCAAAAACTCGCTGACATTTCTGTAAGGAGGCACTAAATTGGCAATATTCCTCACGACGAAAAGCTCGCCGGGCAATGTTCTCGTTATAAGGCTCGGAACGACCCTCGAATCGGAACATCCGATAAAAAGCGTATGCGGATTCTGTTCTTCCGCTATTTTCTTAAAAAGTTCGCTGTGTTTTTTATACTCGTTGTTATTAAAATCGATAACGCCGTCGAATAAATTATTTTTGTCCAAATTTAGCCGCCCTTCGTTCTTTTCGCATAACATTCGCATAACGCGGTATTATAACATATAACACATTATAATTTTATAAATTAAACATCCTCCTCCACCCTGTTTCTTCCGTTTTCCTTTGCCCTGTATAAAGCATTATCGACCCTCCATACAAGACTGCCGATAATGTTCCGCACGTTGCCTGCATTATCTTTTTCTCCGTATTCTATAACCCCGAAACTGCACGTTAGCCTGTAAATAAACTTAAATGTGTTTTCCTCGATTAATTTTCTTAAACTTTCAGCCTTTGCTTTTGCGTAGGCTAAATGAGTTTCGGGCATTAAAATCATAAACTCTTCCCCGCCGAACCTTGCAAGCAAATCCGTTTCCCTTAAATTAATTTTTACGAGATTGGCAAGTTCAAACAGAACATTATCTCCTACCTGATGCCCATAACCGTCGTTTATTTCTTTAAAATGGTCTATATCAAACATAATTATGGACAGCGGTCTGTTATACCTGGAAGCCAATTTAACATATTCGGACAAAGCGTTTTCTAATTTTCTTCGGTTAAAAATCTCCGTAAGAGGGTCCGTTTCGGACAACTCTTGAAAGCGTAATTTCTCTTTTTCTAATTCCTTTTCCAATAATACCTTATCGGTTGTATCGAAAAATATCGCAAGCGCGACGAACCGCCCTTGATAAACGACGGTCTGGACATGAAATAATATATATTTTTCTTCGCCCTTTTTAGTAAAAGTATGAAAAGTGTATTCAAAATAAAATTGTTCCCCTTTTAGCCTTCTTTCTATATTAGCTTTGATAACAGCCCTGTCTTTTTCCCCGAATAGGTCCCATGTGTACATATTGTAGAGTTCTTTTTCGGGGTAGCCGAAAAACTCTATAGCCGAAGGATTGGCATAAATAATTTTGGTATCGTTAATGTAAACCCCTTCATTCATGCCGTTAACCATAATTCTGAAAAGCTCCTCGCTCTCCTTCATCCTCTTTTCTAATTCTTTCTCTTTAGTTATGTCTAAAAGCACGCAATCCATTATATCGTTTCCGTTGACGTCTTTTTTTACGCGGCAGGAAATATACACGTCGATAACCCTGCCCTTCAAAGTTCTTCTTTTACCTTCAAATTCATATATTCCTTCTCTTATTATATTTTTTATGATATCAGCCCGCGCCGTTTCTCCGGGAGCGTATAAATCCGCAATTTTGACGTTCATTAACTCTTCTTTGCCGCTTGCTTCAAAAATTTTTACCATATAATCGTTTGCATTAATAAAACGTCCTTCTTTATCCGTCGTTGCTTGATATACCCCGATAGGCAAAAATTTCACAAGATTATTATATTCGAGATATGAATCCAAAAGCTTTTTTTCTAACGCCTTCCTGCCGGAAATATCCCTTGCTATGCAAACGCCCATTTTAGTCTTTCCGATATCGAAAACATTATCCGACGCTTCCACCTGTATAATTTTTCCGCTCTTTGCGACATGGTTAGCTTCGTAAGTCAAATGCCCATTTAAAGCCAGTTCTGTAAAATAATTTTTCATTTTGTCGTAATCGGCTTGAGGTATTATATTTAAGGGGGGAAGCTTAAGAAAGTCGTCTTTATTATAGCCAAGCCTTTTAAGCCCTGCTTCGTTTGCATCGATAAACCGCGCCGGAAAACCATCCTTGGAATATTCCATTAAAAAAACCGCATCCCCTATCGAATTAAAAAGCGTCCTGTATTTTTTCTCGCTCTCCTTTATTTTTAGCTCTTTGCTTGAACTATTAAATAAAAACAGCAAAAAAATTAAAAAAAATAAAACGGCGCTTGTAATAAAAACTAAATTTAAAATTAAATGGAAATATAAAGCGTCTTTAATGCGGTGCTCGAATCCCGATTCCATCATAGGGGCATAACTTGGAGCGGCTTTATACATATTAATGAATAAAGGTTCCAAGAATGCTTCTTTTGCCATGATTTTATGGTGGATTATAAGCCTGATAAGAATAGGGACTATTAAATTTTTCCAGTTATAATATGCCTTTTTTTCATAGGAAAGGATAGTTTTTTGGAAAAAAGGAATTTTTTTAATATCCTTATTTAATGTTTTAAATCTTTTATTTGTGCGGTTTATTAAAAAATTCAACCTTAAAAGAGACGATTTTAACTCTTTTTCCTTATCTTTTTTTTGCGAAAAATAGACTACATCCTGCGCCGATTTAATAGTTTGCCCGATACTGCTCGAAAGTTTTATGATTTTTAGCTGAATATTATTATCGGCATCCATATCCCTTTCCATTTTCAAAATAACAAAATTAAAAATAATTACGGAGGTAAGAATGTATATGGCCAAAATAATAATGCCCGATAAAAATGTTTTTGATTTAATAAATTTTAATTTTTGAAAATTCATTGCAAATTCCTATTAAATAATGCCGATAAATAAATTAAAAACAGGGGTATTCTGTAAAACTTTAGGACAAGTTTTAAATTTTATTGCCGAAGATTCCTTCTTTTGCTT
>JAKAKF010000064.1 GCA_021813595.1 bacterium | reverse complement strand
AGATTTTCATATGCACACCGTCTTTTCGGACGGGGAACTTGTTCCCGCAGAACTAATAAGGCGGTCTATATATGCCGGACTCGACGGCATAGCCATAACCGACCATGCCGATTTTTCCAACATAGAACATAATTTATCGGGCATTAAAAAAATATGCGAAAAAATAAACAAACTTTACGGCAAAAACGGCAAAAATAAATTCAAAGTCCTTCCGGGCGTCGAACTCACCCATGTTCCTCCGGCGCTCATAAAAGACGCGGTCGGCCTTTCGAGAAAATCCGGGGCTAAAATAGTCGTAGTCCACGGCGAAACTCTGAGCGAGCCGGTAGAGGGCGGAACAAATTCAGCCGCTTTAAAAGAAGATATAGACATATTGTCGCACCCAGGTTTGATTACTGAGGAAGAAGCCCTGTCGGCAAAGAAAAACGGAATATATTTAGAGCTTTCCTACAGGAAAGGACACTGCCTAGCAAACGGCCATATAGCCGTAATTGCCCGAAAAACCGGAGCGGGATTAATTATTTCGAGCGATGCGCATTCTCCTTCGGATATTATGGGCGAAAAAGAATACGACGGAGTTGGATTGGGAGCAGGACTGTCTATAAAAGAGCTGAAAAAAATTAAAGAAAACGCCGCCTGTTTATTCAAAAAACGTTAGAAAAAATATGCTTGATTTTAATTTTATTATCTTATAATATTTAGTGAACATTAATAAGTAAATAAGGGAAATAATAATGGATAAAATAGATTTAGAAGGATTTTTGATTAAAAACAAACTTATTTTAATCGGTTCGTTAATATTTATTATTTTAATAATAGGCGCCTTTTTCGGCGTCAGATTTTATCGTTATAAATTAAACGAAAACGCCGGCAAAATGTTATGGAAAGGCGTTAGGCTGTATATGTCCTACAACGGTAAAAATCCCGAAGTCCTTTCGGAGTCCGTTTCATATCTTAATAGACTTAAAAACAAATACGGCGGAACGGATTCGGCTAAAATTTCAAATTTTTATCTCGGGCTGGATTATATGAGAATGGGCAGATTTAAAAAAGCTTCTGCTTATCTTGCCGATTATACAAAAGCTTATCCTAAACCCGGTGCAGATAACTTAACGTATCTTGCCTACAGCAATCTCGCTGCCGTTTCCATGCTCCAGAAAAACTATGAAAACGCAATCGCCGATTTTGCCGCAATGTCTAAAATAGACGACGTTAAATTACAGGAATATGCCATGCTTGAAGAAGCGGCGGTTTACACGCAAATCAAAAAACCGCAAAAAGCCGTTGCTATTTATAAAGCTATGCTGACCAACGACGCGATGACTAAAGACAGGGGATACATAGAAAACTTAATTCAGCTGAATTCATAATATATAAAACATTAAAAATAAAATTAAAAGGGAAATTTATGGGATTATTCAATAAGCTCGATAACAAAAGCTGTTATACCGTTATGAACTCTGCCTTAACCGACAACGACGACGAATTAGAGAAAGTCCAAAAGTCGGACTTAAGACTCTTTAATGCTTCTTTTCCTATTCTGACGCTAGTAAACGAATGGAGAAACAGGATATTGTCCCTTGCTTCCGACCAGGTAGATATTATGGAAATTACCATAGATACTAAAAAGACGGCTGGGATTTTCAGGAGCGAGATAGAAGCGGCGGTTCAAAGGATTACCAGCGTGGCTGCCGCAACTGAAGAAATGTCTTCAACGGCAAAGGAAATAGCCAAAAACGCACAGGCGGCGGCGGGTGAAGCGGAGGATACAGTTAAAAAAACCAAAGAAGGTTCGGCGGCTTTAGAAGAACTTGTTTCAAGAATGGAGCAGGTCGAACAGGCCGTTAAAACTATGGGAGAATCCATAAATCAGTTTGTGACGAGGACGCAGAAAATAGTCGAACTTACGGATAAGGTAAAAGAAATAGCGGCGCAGACAAATCTTCTTTCTCTAAACGCCGCGATAGAAGCGGCAAGAGCCGGAGAGCACGGCAGGGGATTTGCCGTGGTAGCCGACGAAGTAAGGACCCTGGCAGAAAAATCCGCACAGGCGGCAAAAGAAATAGAACAGGTTACCCAGGATATCGGCGGACAGTCTAAAGAAGTAGAAATTAAAGTCAATGAAGGGCTTTCTCATCTTAAGAACTCGCAGGAATCTCTGGACGTCGTAACGAGCGTTATGTCGATAGCCGATAAAGCCGCTACACAGACGAGCGAACAGGTAACGTATATTGCTACGGCGGCGGAAGAACAGTCGCAGGTTGCAGCGGAAATGGCCGATAATCTTTCGTCTCTGTCTTCCGGCATGGAAGAAATAAAAAATACCTTCGATACAATCGGTTCCTCTTTTGATAAGATAATCAAAGAACAGTCTAATTCTTTAAAAACATTTTCGGATTGGAAATTCGACTGCATGCTTTTAAACATCGTTAAAGCCGACCATTTATTATGGGTTACGAAAGTGCTTGACGCCTTTGCGAATAAACAGATATCCCTGAACAGCTCCGAATTAACCGACCATCATCAGTGCAGGCTCGGCAAGTGGTATGAAGGCGCGGGCAGGCAGAAATACGGCGAATATAAAGAATTTATAGAATTGGGACAGATTCATCCGAAAGTCCACGAAACCGGAAAAGCTTTAATCGACGCCTTAAACTCAAAAGATACGGCTCGGGCTAATAACTTAGCCGACAAGCTGATTAACTATAAAAATCAGGTAATAAAAACTCTTGACGACTTAAACGATAAAGTCAAAGCGAACAATATATACAACAGGCATAAAAAATAGTGGATTCCGTAAATCCTATAAACGTAATATTTTTGTGGCATTTTCATCAGCCTTATTACAAAGATAATTTTACCGGCGAAATGCTGATGCCGTGGACGAGGCTCCATGCAACAAAAGATTATTATTACATGGGAGCGCTTTTAAAGAATTATCCTAAAATACACGCGACATTTAATTACTCGCCGTCTTTGCTTCGCCAGCTGGAAGACTATGCCGCAGATTATAAAAATATGCTTAAAAATGAAGAATTTTTAAGCAGAACCGCTCAAAAAATATCCGAACTTTCCCCCGAAGATAAACTGTTTATTATAGAAAAATTTTTTCCCGCATGTTCTTCAAGCAACAATTTTATCGAAAAAAGCGGTAGGTTCAAACAGCTTTATTACAGGTTAAAAACGGCCGATGCGGAAGGGCTTGAAGAAAAATTAAATTTATTCGATGCGCAGGATTATTTAGATATAATAGTTCTGTTTAATCTTTTGTGGTTTGACCCTATATCTATAAGTTCCGATGAATTTTTAACGGGGTTAAAAACTAAAGACAAGAAATTTACGGAGGAAGAGAAAGATAAATTAATAAAAGAAAAAATTCCCCAGTTTTTAAATAAAATATTTCCTTTAATAACGGAACTTGCGCAAAGCGGCCAGGTCGAACTTTCGGCAA
>JAKAKF010000206.1 GCA_021813595.1 bacterium | reverse complement strand
ATCTGAATTTAATTTAATCTTTGCCTCGTTAAGTATATCGTCGTAGTCCTTAATACCTCCAAGCCGTCTTGCCATATCTAATAAATAAGCTCCGCGTCTTAAATAAATACCTTTAAGATTTAAAAGATCAACGGCCGGCTTAGCGGTTATTATTTCTTTTACGACTTTTTTAAGAACTGGCTCGATTTCTCTTAAGTCTGAAAAATTTTCGTTATAGCATAACATTAAAAACGATTTATAAAAATCTTCTTTATCGTTCATAATCTTGTACCCCCTCCATAATAATTAATTATAACACATTTTATTAATTCACAAAAACCAGCTCAAATCCTCGACGTCCTTTAAGGGCGTTCTTGCGAGCCTATTTTCTCCAGTCGCCGATCCCGTCCCACTCAATAGTTAAATAATCACTTATAACATTGTGCCTAAAATAATCATCGGTTGAATTTACTATACTATAAAACACATTTTGCATAGTTTTTAAATCGTTAGGCTGAATCTGCCTTGCAAACTGTTTAACCGCCTCGTATGCCGCATTTACGTCAGGATACTTGCTTTCAATTTCCCTAAATAACGGGGGCCTGTTACCGCTAAGTTCCGCTTGCCTTACCGCCTCCTTATAATCGGTTTCAATTTCGACAAATAAATCAATCGCTTCATCTAACTTTTTTCTCGTGACTGTACCGCCATTATAACTAAACATAATTAGACCTCCTTATTTTTATTGTTTAATACGCAATAAATTACATAATATTTAGCTTAAATCCCTTTTAGTTTTCTCTCAATATTAATATGTTTTTCTGGTTCCTCCTGTTTTTTCTCTATACTCGCGGGTTTGGTTTCTTCTTTAATTCTATCTCCGGCTTCAACATCGCTAACCACTTGTTGATTTTCTATATTTTGCTTATTCTCAGCTTTTGGAATATTCAATCTATTCGAACTAATTAGCCCTTTATGTATTTTAGTATATGTTTGATGTATGATTTCGATATGCATAAAATAAGGTATATTTACTAATTTAATAACCGCCTCTAAATCTTTCCAAATTAAAATATCAGAAGGCAGAAATAATTTTTTTTCTACGATTTGCGTTGCTCTCGAATGAGTATATTTCTCATCCGTGACGGAATCGCTTGCGCTTGTGCGTTCTACCTCTTGAGAGCCTATCTGCCGGCTCACATATTCGGCTTCGTCGTTACTGTTCACTCTTAAATAGATTGCGCTGTTGCAACTATTCATCATATTCATCGTCAAATCGTGTCCATATACAAACTCCGTTTTAGCTTTATCCTGAATTCCAACAATAACCGAAGCGTTTTTTGAACGCCCTTTATCAAGTAAATCCATTATGCTCGGCGTTTTATCGAAATTTGAAAGTTCGTCAAATAAAAATAACGTCGGCGTATTTTCACCATCGGGAGCGGACAGGAACTTCTTAATTAAAAGCTCCATAAAAATCTTCATTATAGGCTTTACAAATATTTCGGAATTCTTGTCTAAATTAAAAAACATTCTAACTTTTCTTTTTTTTAAAAAGTCTTTAGTAATGTTAAAAGTTTTTATTCCTTCTTTATCCGGTTTTGAAGGCATAATCGTAAAAGCTTTTAAATAGCGAGAAATTTCAGTCATCATTGACCTTACCTCTTCGGACTGCAGCGGCGTTATAGCCATAATGCATTGTTTTTCTACTTCAGTATCGGACTTAAATAACTTTAATAAATCTTCTGGGGTTTTACTTGCAATTTTAATTAAATTTTCATTCGTACCCAACCCCTTCATTTTTAAATATAAAATCATCGCCTCAAGAATGTGTCTAGCATTTGTTATGAAAAAACCGTTAGGGTTGCTTGCATCGGGTTCTGGAACAAGCACTTCTGCAAGCGTCGCGGCATCCGCTTTATTTTCTATCTCGTCTAAAATATTCCATGCAGGACATCTTTCATCGGCGGGGTTGAAGATTATATCGTATTTAGGATTATAGAAGACTGGAACGAAGTCTTTTTTACTGTCATAAATAATAGCGTTGTAGTCAAATCTATTGTAACTGTCGAAAAGTATTTTTGCAATTATCTGTGTTTTACCGGAGCCGGTAGCTCCTAAAACTAAAATATTTCTGTAAATAATTTTCATAGTCAACGGCACGTCGTTTATAGTACAAAAAACATCGTTGTAATCGACTGTTTTTTTATACTTTTTAACGCTTGCCAGAGTTGAGCCCCTTATGATTTTTTCGTTTTTGTTTTCATTAACCGGGTCGCCCGAACTGTTTTTTAAAACTAAATAAACAGCCGGTATTAGTAATAAATCGACGAGCAGGGAGTACAGTAATGGACTTTTAAAATTTAAATCCTTTAAAACAAGTCCCCAGTTGGCTTTCTCTAAAGGATAATGTTCCTTAACTAAGGTTTTTATAGCCGCATAGATTGTATAATTAATTCTATAAAACATAAAAAAATAGAACATAATCTGTACGACGACTACGCCTTCTATTACCCATTTTAATACAGATTTAGTCTGCTGTATTTTTATCCGGATGTCCTGGAACTTCATTTTTTTTCTCCGCGTTAAAGTTATATTGATACTTCTTTGCTACATCCGAAAGTTCATTTTTAAATTGCTCATAATTTTCAAATCCGTTGTCGAAAAAACGCCGCGTAATTTTTCCGAAATCGCTATTTAAATCTTCTTTTAAAATTTTGCTTTCCAATGCTTTAAAGTGTTTAATTTTTTCGCGAATAACTTTCAAATCTTTTGTTTCTTTCATAGTTCTTCCTCCTTAAATTCTTTAAATTTTTTATATTGTTCTTTTAAATTTTCTATTTCCGCCGTAATAATTTTTTTCTCATTAGTTTCTTTAAGTATGTCGGTCGAGTAAGACGAAAAAGTTGCCATATTAAAAACTAAATCTGTCTTTATGTGCAGTTTTTGAATTTCGATTTGCTGTTTATTTATTGCAGAAGTTAAATTATTAATCGCTTCCGTAAAATCTTTCATAAATTGCAAATCATTCTTATAATTTTCTTTTTCTCCGTCGTAATATTTTTTTAATGCTTCAGTAACTATTTGCGATTTATTACCCATGCCAAACTTGCGAATGAATTTTTCGTCAACGTAAAAAATTTGCCTTTTTTTCATAATATAAATCTCCTTTTTTTATAGTCATAAAGTTATGACATTTTTTTATGCCAATTAGTCATACTATTTTAAATCTTATAGATATTACTAAATCTGCCATTTTGTCATACACAGGGCATAAACCGCACCCCCCTAAAACCTGCGTTTCCAGCTTTGCTGGTGCGCAGGTGTAACAGTATAGTTGCCTTTTATAATAATGTGCGAAGCACACTATAGAGCTTTTGCTTTTTATAATCGAATGTGCGAAGCACACTATAGAGCTTTTGCTTTTTATAATCGAATGTGCGAAGCACACTATAGAGCTTTTGCTTTTTATAATCGA
>JAKAKF010000101.1 GCA_021813595.1 bacterium | reverse complement strand
TATTGATAATGCTTATTGTCAAGCCTGAACTCGCACCAGTAAACCTGTCCGCGTTTATAAATTCTCATATTATTTTAACTAAAAACTGTATGCGTTTTTGTATGCAAAATTCGTTAAAATTGATTAAATTTTATCAAAATTAGGAAGTTATGTCAAGTAGGATTATTTGTCTGAAAAGGCTTATTTACTGCGGTTTTAAGTGGTGGCGGTGCAGGGAATCGAACCCCGGACACTACGGATATGAGCCGTATGCTCTAACCGACTGAGCTACACCGCCAAGATTTAAATATTATAGCAATTATTTAAAATATCTTCAATAGCTTTAATTTTAGTTTTTGGCGTTTGAACCGGAAATATTATAAATCGCAATATAGCTCTTTGGGCTTTTAAAAGGCGTTCCAGGATTTTCTACTATTGCATCCGCAAGATACGTCGCGCCGTTTTCTTTAAAAACTGAAAAACCGGCGCTGTAACCTACTACCGGTTTTATTTCCCATATAGGATAAAAACCTATCTTATTCCATGCAACGCAGAAAATAGAGGTTTTTATAAAATAGTTTAAATGATGCAGGAATGCTCCCTGTTTGTAATTTTTTAACACAATAATTTCAGGTTTCTTTTGAATATTGAATCCGCTGATCTGTGCCGGTATATTATATATAAGTCCGCCTGTATATGAGGAACTTTCTACTCCGCTGAAAGATGGAACTCTAACTTGCAGTGGCGAGCCCCCATATGTTTTTGAGCCGGTATAGATTGTTTTCCCATTGCCGTTAATGATCATCAAATTACCGGATTTTGACAGCGCAACAAGATATTTTTTACCGTTTTGCTTAAAATTTCCGTAAACCGTGCCATAAAGGGTTATGTCGTTAAAAAAAGTCAGCATGGTTGATTTCGTTAATGAATTTGTGCTTTTATTAAATTTATAGATATAGGTATTCCCGCCGAACTGACCTATAGGATAATAATTCTGTCCAGTTACATAATCGTTAAAATATCTTCCTGACGGCACTACCGAGATAGGCTTTTGTCCGACGATAACCCTTCCTAAACCTGGCATATTCATAACCCTTAAAAATATGCCGTAATTCTTGGTCAGCTTTACAAGTTTTCCGTTCCTGTAAATTAGCATATACGATATAATCATACCTAATTTTGCTTTGGTTAAAACTATTGCATTGTAATTTTTAGAAATATTATAAATTCCAAGATATATAACGTTAGATCTGACCGAAAGATTATACTGTGCGAGTTTTTTAAGATTTCCGTTAAGCGAAAGTCCGTACAATATTACCCTATGTCTTGTAGCTACTGCGGTTTGAATTCCGTTTTTTAAAAACCTGCCGGCAGTTATTGCTTGAATAACGTATTTCTTTGAAACCGATTTCGTCATTCCTTCATTATTTTGGGCGAATCTTTTTATAAAAATAGAACTTTTTGCCCTTGCCTGATTTGAAAATGTCGGAGATACGGCAGAGACAGCAGGAACGGTTGGATGAACAGGCGAAACTGAAGATTGAACCGCATATTCGTTTGATTCGATCTCTTTTTTTATTACGGCGGATAATTCGTTGATATCGTCAACTATAAAGTTTACGCCGAGCGCACTAATGTGGTTTCTGAATATTACCTGCCGTTTTGCCGAATCAAAAATATTAGTCTGAATAATAAAAACGTTGCCTATTTTTTCTATTCTTCCATAGATAACGTATTTTGAATTAAAATGCTTAGAAAGGTTTAAAAGACTTGACGAGGAAAAATTAGCATGTGTTTTTTCAATATAAGAGGCAATATCGGAGTTACGTATCACCGCTATTTTTTTCCCGGCGATATTTGAACTTAAAATTAAAGGAACGCTCTTTCCAATATATGCATATCTTTCATAGTTAGACGATATAATTTTATAGGGTAAAATTGAAACTTTAGCGATTGCAAAAACGTTTTTTTGAACCGATAACGACGCAAAAGAAAAAAACAATACTAAAACTATTAATTTTAAAAATTTTTTTGTATTCATTTTATCCCCTATATTATATTTTATATATATTTTAAATATTTTAACATAATTTAACTATTTGTCAAATGATCGTCGTTATAAAAAAATTAATGCAATAATAAATTTAAATACATTCTGAATAATTCATTTCCATAAAAAATAAAAAAAACGGACGCTAACGATAAAAATGGACCGAAAGGTACTTTAAAATTAGAAATGCTTTCATGTAAAGATTCTTTTTGTTGTTGGCCTCTTTTAAATTTTAAAATAATAAATAATGCTAAAAATCCTAACAATGCTAAAACCGCGCCTATAAAAATCGTAAAAATTACGCCTTTTAATCCTAAAAATGCGCCAATTCCGGCTATTAACTTAATATCTCCTCCGCCAAGTCCTTCGCGTTTTTTAATAAATTCATAAAAAAAAGCGATTAAGAAGAAAAATAAACCTCCGGCGAGAAATCCGTATAACGGAAATAAGAATGAGGTATGTAAAAGGAAAATATTTAAAATAAAACCTGAAATTATAAGAAGTATATTTAAAGAATCAGGAATGATGCTGTGAAACAAGTCGATAAAAGCTATGGGAATAAGAATAAAAAGAAAAAATGCCGAAATAATCCATCTATCAAAAATAAAACCTAAATATTCTTTAAAATAATTTACGTCATAAGCATTAATTGAGTAATAGAAAAAAGATTTATAAAAAAATTTTAAAAACAGTGCATAGAGCAGTAAACCGGTTAAAATTTCAATTGCAGGGTATATTATAGAAATTTTATTTCCGCAGCTTCTGCACTTACCTTTCAAGATTATATAGCTTAAAACCGGAATGTTATCGTAAAACTTAATTTTTTTGCCGCATGCAGGACATGCCGACGAAGGAAAAACTATGGAAGTATTATTAGGAAGGCGGTAAATTACGACGTTTAAGAAACTTCCTATCGAAAGGCCGATTAAAAAAATAAAAATAGAAACAATGACAAAACCTTCAAAGGAAAATAAAAAATTTACAAAATTCGTCTGATTTAAAATCATAAATAAATTTTAAGATTTTATAAAATAAAAAACCCCGTAATAATGTTTTGGTTATTTCATTATTCGGGGTATTTAAATCCGGTAACGACCTACTCTCTCATGCAGCTACCCGCATAATACCATCGGCGCTGTAGGGCTTAACTTCCGTGTTCGGAATGGGAACGGGTGTTTCCCCTATGCTATAGTTACCGAAAACTTGTCTATAAAATAATTGAACGAAAATTAAGCAAATTAGTACAGGATCAGGCTTAAAAAATAATGATTAAGCCTCACGATCTATTAGTATCGGTAAGCTAAACACATTGCTGCGCTTACACACCCGACCTATCAACCTCATAGTCTATGAGGGATCTTTAGCTGTGTTGCCACAGGGGAAATCTAATCTTAGGGGGGGCTTCCCACTTAGATGCTTTCAGCGGTTATCCCTTCCGA
>JAKAKF010000150.1 GCA_021813595.1 bacterium | reverse complement strand
GTTCGGGTTTAATTTTCTGAGATTTTCTATCGAACTTAAAACATCCTTTATACTTTTTCCCGTTTCTTTGGATATTTTTTGATAATTTTTATTTGCTACTTCTTTCAGGTATTTTTCAATTATGTCCTTAAGCAGGGCGTCGTCTTTAAAATAATAGCCGGCCTGGAGCAACAGGCTCGATAACGTATTTTCGGCGGCGAGACCGACAGGCTCAAGCATGTTTATTTTATTAAGAGTACCGGCGACAAACGTTTTAAAGTTATCCGGCACCCCGGCATTTACCGCAAAATCCTCAAGGTCATGCCTAGAGACGGCAAGCAGTCCTTTGGAATCCAGATTGCCCGCTATATATCCTGCAAGCAAAATTTCCTTATCGGAAAAATCTCCCGTTCTCACCTGCTCCATTAAATGCTCGTAAAGGGTTTTGCCGGCATAAAAACTATTTTCCAGCTTGTATTCTAAATAATTTTTATCGGACCCGCCGTAACTGCCGTCGTCCTTTGATAAATCGACAAACTGTTCGTTATAATTGACTAAGTATTGGGCAATTTCCTTAAATCCGTCTTCCGCTTCCGCTATAGCTCCGCCGGTATCGGGCACTGCTTCGTTTGCCGGCGTAAAATTTTCGCTTTCGGCGTCTTCTTCGTTCTTTGCTCCGGCAGTTTCCTGGTCAAGTATGGGATTTTCCAAAATTTCCTGCTTGACCATATCGGAAAGTTCGATATTGTTTAGCGCCAGCATTTTAATGGCAAGCTGAAGGCGCGGGGTCATAACCAACTGCTGGGACAGCTTCAGATTTTGCCTTAATTCCATACCGCTCATACAAAACTCCGAAAAAATAAAATAGAAATAGTTAATATATTAAATATATTTATATATTATTATATAACATTCGGCTCAGATACCCAAATTAAACTTTTCTCCGAGGAAAAATCTCTTTACTATGGAACTGGAAATAATATGGGACGGAGAGCCTTTTTCTATAATTTTTCCGTCGTTGATTATATAGGCGCTGTTGCATATTCTCAAAGCCTCTCTTACATTATGGTCGGTTATAAGTATTCCTATGGAATCGTTTCTTAAATCCGTAAGAATATCCTGCATATCTTCGACGGCTATGGGGTCTATTCCCGAAAACGGCTCGTCCAGCAGAATGAACTTCGGAGAAAGAATGAGCGACCTCGCAACCTCCACCCTTCTCCTTTCTCCTCCGGATAAACTCATAACCGGAGACTTCCTGACCTTTTCAAGTCCGAACTTTTCCACCAATTCGTCGAGCCTGAGGTTCATTTCCTTAGCCGGTATTTTCAACAGCTCAAAAATAGCCGTAAGGTTCTGTTCCGTGGTAAGCTTTCTAAACACCGAAGTTTCCTGCGGAAGATAGCCTATGCCGAGTCTGGCTCTTTTATACATCGGCAGTCCGGTAATTTCGGCATCGCCTAAAAATATAGAGCCTCCGTCCGGCTTTAACATGCCCGAAATCATATTGAACGTCGTGGTCTTACCGGCGCCGTTAGGGCCTAAAAGACCGGTTATTTCGCCGGGTTTAATCTCGAGCGAAACGCCGTTAACCACCGCCCTTTTCTTAAATCTCTTTATTAAATTCAGGACCTTTATCATTTATTATTTTTCTCTTTTTTATTTTTAGCCGAAGGTTTTTGAACGGTTAAAGACTTATTCGAATAAACTACCGCGTTGACTCTTTTTTTACCGCCTATAACGGTAGATATTCCCGTTTTAAAATTAATCGTTATTTCTTTTCCGGCTATTTTATTTTTCCCCTCAAATGCTACCGGATTTTCGGTTATTACTGCAATCTTTTTTTTATCGTAATAAACCGCCCTGCCGCCCGTAATATTGTCCTTTCCTTTAATGATATGAACGTTTCCGGTTGCTATAAGCATCTTTATTTTATTTTTTTTTGTATATATAACTTTCAGCGCCGACGATAAAATTTTCAGCCTGCCTTTGATTGCGACGACGTGTCCAGTAAATACGGCTGTATTCTTTTTATTGTTTACCGTTAAAGAGTCCGACGTTATGTCCGTTTTGGATTGAGTTTTAGGTTTGGCGGAGCAATAGCCGTTTGCCTGTAATAAAAAAACGGAGAATAAAAAAACGGTTAAAATTAAAAAATGCGGTTTTATCTTCACTTAGCCACCTCGCCCGAATTATCGGATAAAAAATGTACGTTTTTTTGTAAAATAAAAATATTTTTTTTAACGTAGAAAATAAGTCCGTTCCCTGAAATAAAATAGTTTTTTCCCTTAATTTCCATATAATCCGGAGCTACGATTTTATCGTCTTTAGCAAAATAGTCGATTATGCCGGTTTTCATATATGCCCCTTTTGAACTTTTTATTATAACGCCTCCGGAAATTATCACATTTTTGGAAACCGAATTCAATCTTCCCGATTTTCCGTTAATAATAAACGCAGGTTTTTTATTTTTTGCGTAAATATAAACCTTAACAGCATTCAGTTTAATAATATTCTTTTTCTGAGAGCGGTAATTTAAACTGTCTGCAAATATTTCATAGGCAAGTACGCCTTTTTTAAAAAATTTATAATCTATTTTTTTAAGGCTTATATAGCCCTTAGATATTTTAAAGCCCAAAAGTCCTTTATTGTTATGCATATAATGCAGAAACAAAAAAAAACCCAGAACGGCTAAAAAGCCGAGTCCTAATATAAGGGAGGCCCTTCTTAAAATTTTACGGTCCAGCGGCATAATCTATAATTTATTTAAAAAATTCGTAAGAAGCCCTTTTTCCTGCAGAATCGTATCGCAGACCTCTCTTACCGCTCCGCATCCGCCGGCCTTAACCGTTACGATATCCGCACAAATCTTCACATATTCCGGCGCATTAGGAACGGTAGCGGAAACCGCGGCTAACTTTAAAAGTTCGATATCGACTATATCGTCTCCCATGTAAAATAAATTTTTTACGCCGATATTATATTCTTTCAACAGCGGTTTTAAAGCATTATATTTTTCTTTGCATCCTTCTATATAAAAATCGGCGCCGAGTTCTTTCGCCCTTATGGAGGCGGCGTTACTCGTTCTTGCCGAAATCATGCCTATTTTAAGCCCTAATTTTTTAGCCAACTTCATTCCTGCGCCGTCGTGCGCGAAAAATGTTTTCGTCTCGACCCCGTTTTCCGATAAATATATTTTTCCATCGGTTAAAATCCCGTCAACGTCGAAAACTAAAATTTCTATATCTTTAAAATTAAGTTTTTTCATTTTGTCATTATGCCGGCATTGAGATTGCTTCGCTGCGCTCGCAATGACAAAATATGATAGCGTCATTGCGAGCGCAGCGAAGCAATCTCGTCTTTACTATTAATTTCTTTTAATTATATATTATATTATACCCGCTTTTACTATGTCGTGAATATGTATGACGCCTGCGGGCCTGTTATCGTTTTCGGATTCCACTGCAAAAAGCGAAGTAATTTTTAATTCTTCCATTTTTTGAAGAGCCGATGCGGCAAGAGCGTCTT
>JAKAKF010000067.1 GCA_021813595.1 bacterium | reverse complement strand
GGAAAAATTCAAGAAAACTATCGAATTTATAAAATATAAATATTTTATAAATTGCGAAAAGAAGCATAATGGAAACGAAAAAAGATAGAATAGTCCCTATTTCTCCTTCTATGAACATCGGTATCCTGATATAATTATTCGTAGCGCCTATAAGCCTTAATATTTCAATCTCGTTCTGTTTTCTAAGTATAACGAGTTTTATCGCGCTGTACGATATAAAAATAGATAATATAAATAAAAAAAGAAAAAGAATAAGCCCTACGACTTTAGTAAAAAACATAAACTGGACTATTCTGTCCTGAAGCATTTTATTGTAGTAAACTAATTTTACCCCTTTCAGTGATTTTAACCGCAAATAAATATTGCTTAAAAAAATACTGCTGACGGCGCTTTTTTTAAAATTAATTTTTATAAAAGCCGGCAGATTATCCGGATTCATATTTTTTAAAATAGACTTAAGATGTTTTACTCTTTTTTCCAAAAATTTCATCGAGGATTTATTGCTGTAATATGCAGCGCTTTTAACGCCGTTTAGTTTGCCGATGAAATTAAGTACGTTATCTTTTTTTGCGTTATTGTTTAAAAAAACGAACATTATGTTGCTTTTCTGAAAAGTACTCATATAGTTATAAATATTTATATAGCAGAGAAGGAAAAATAGCATTATAAAGAAGGAAAAAGACATTATCAGGAAAGCGAAGACGTTGCCCGAAATATTGGATTTAATATTCAATGACGCAATTTTAAAATAGTTTGCGATATAATTAACTCTTTGTGATATCAATTACCCGGGCCCTTCCCATGTTTATGAGATTTTTATCGTGCGTTGCCAGCATTACGGTAGTTCCTTTGTTGTTGAAAGATTTTATTATATCTATTATAATCCGGGAAGTTTCTTCGTCCAGGTTTCCCGTAGGTTCGTCCGCAAGCAGAACCTGAGGATTCTGGACAAGCGCCCTTGCTATGGCGACTCTTTGCTGTTCTCCGCCGGATAAACTTAAAGGAAAATCGTCTTTTTTAGTATAAAGCTCCACGGCTTTTAATATTTCCGAAACGTTCTTTATTATTACGTCGCCGAAGATTCCGGAAACTTCGAGTCCTAGGGCGACGTTCTGAAATACGGTTCTGTTAGGCAGAAGCTTGAAATCCTGAAACACGAAGCCAATTTTTCTTCTTAAAAAAGGTATATCCCGCGGCTTTAAATCCTGAAGCTCCGTCCCTAAAAATTTTACCGCTCCGTGAGTAGGGCTTTCTAAGGCTATAAGCATTTTTAAAGTGGTAGTTTTACCGGCGCCGGACGGTCCGGTTATAAAAATAAATTCTCCTTTGTTGACGGTAAAATTCAGGTCCCTTAAAATATAGTTTTTATCGTAATTTTTATATACGTGGCTGAATTCTATCAAATTTACGCACCTTAATTTTTTAAATATTCGTCAATATTTTTTCTCAATTTTGCGGCGGCTTCAGCGGGGCTCGCGGCATTAGAAACAGCGCCTATTACGGCAATTCCGCTTACGCCCGCCGGGGTGAGTTCTTTAATATTAAACTCGTTTATCCCGCCGATAGCTATTGCGGGTATTTTAACCGCGCCGCATATTTCTTTCATTGTTTCACGCGCCATTAATGAGCCTGCGTCGGTTTTCGAACCTGTAAGATAAGCCGGTCCTATACCTATATAATCGGCGCCGTCTTTTTCCGCCTTAACCGCCTGTTCTATGTTTTCCGCGCTTACGCCTATTATCAAGCCCGGAAATATTTTTTTTACGTAAGCCGCCGGAAGGTCGTCCTGGCCTAAATGAACGCCGTCCGCTCCGGCCGCGTATGCAATATCCGGTCTGTCGTTTATTATAAGTACGGGTTTTTTTTTATCTTTTTCGAAAGATTCCAGCGTTTTTTTTATAAATACGGCCGAACGGTAAAGTCCGCCGGCCGATATTCTTTTATTTCTTAACTGCAAAACGTCTGCCGAACTTAAGACTGCGGCGTCAACCAAATCTTTTAGATATTTTTCCTCTTCGTCCGAATCGAAATCTTTTGTTATTATATGAAAATTTAATGTTTTCATTTTATCATAGTATATGATATTATATTGTAGATTTTTTTCAATAATTTTTTTAAAAATAAAAATTTCTCTTGACAAAATCTTTCGCTAAAAATAGAATAAAAAATGTTAAAAGGAGGTGATAAATTTTGAAAAAGCTTACAGTATTAGTTTTAGGAGCGTTTTTAGTCGTATCTGCATTGGCATTCTCTGGTTGCGCAAAGAAACCGGCTCCGAAACCGGCCCCAAAAGCTCCGGCAGCCGTAACTGCGCCTGCAGCGCCTGCAGCGCCTGCAACTTCAGCTAAAGCTCCTGCTAAAAAAGAGGCAGCTAAAACAACCGCAGCCCCGAAAGCTCCGGCAGCGCCTAAAGCAAACAGCTAAGGTTTTAGAATTCAAAATTTTCCGCCCGCTTTTTTATGCTAATACAAATCGGCATAGAAAAGCGGGATTTAATTTTACCGATGAAAAAAGCAATAGTATATTCCTCCGTTTTCCTTGCATCAATTTTAACATTATTTTGTTTTAAGACATTCGCCGCCTCCTCACTTACTGACGTACGCCAAAGTTCCAAGATCGTAAAATCAGGTTCAAAATATTCCGCAATATTGAAAAGACTTTATTTTTACAAAAGAGACCTTGCTTTTTTATCTTCCAAAATTTTTAAAGAAGAAAAAGGCATTAAAGATTTAAAAAATAAAATAAAAAATTCCGAAGGCAAAATAAAAAAATTAAGAAATAAGATAAAAAAAGACGGACTCCTAATCAAAGTTATTGTTGCCCGAATTTTTATTATACATAAAGAATATGGTTCCGCCAAGCTGTTGTCCTTTAAGGACGATACGGACGGCTTCATAATAAATTATCAGCTTAAGACCCTTTTAAAAGAGGAAGAAACGAAATTATCGAAACTCGTTAATCGCAAAAATAAATTTTTAAAACTTAAAAATTATTTAAAAAAAGAAAAAAACAGTCTGGTTCTCGCCGTTAAAAGCATTGACGGCACAAAAATAAAACTTGAGGATTTAATAGGCGGAATAAATAACTATATAAAATCCGTAAAAATAAAATATAAGCATAAGCATAATAAAAATAATAGACTTTTAAGGCGCAAAGTTATAAAATTAATTCATAATTTAAACGGCAGTTCGAAAAAAAACGACATAAAATTTATTATAATGAGGTGAGCAAGCTATGGGCAGACTGCGGTATGTTTCAATCCTTTTAGTTTTTGTTTTTTCGGTTTCGGCGCTCACGGCTAAACCCCATGCATGCTTAGCCGCAGGCAAAACAGCCAAAAAAAATCCGGAATATACGGTAAGCAAGGAAAAATTAAGCGGAAGCACGCTCAAAAATTTAAGATTATTTTCAAAAGTTTATACTTTAATAAAAAATAATTATATTAAAAAAGAACCTTCCAGAAAACTCTTATTCGGCGCGATAGAGGGCATGGTATCCACCCTCGACCCGCACACGTATTTCCTTACCCCAAGCGAATTCAGGCAG
>JAKAKF010000097.1 GCA_021813595.1 bacterium | reverse complement strand
ATCTGATACTCTTTATTCCAGCCGCCGTAAGTCGCAACCTGCGCTACTCCCGGCACGGTTTCTAAGGCATATCTCAGAAAATACTCCTGATAGGAATATAAATCGGCTAAACTCTGGTTATGGGCTTTGTCGATTATCGCATACTGGTAAACCCAGTCCACTCCGTTTGCATAAGGACTTAAATCCGGAGAAACGCCCTGAGGAAGCAGTTTTTTTGCCTGAGAAAGATAGGTCAGTATCTGCGCCCTCGCCCATCCTAACGAAGTCCCTCTTTTAAATACGACCGTAACAAAAGACGTGCCGTACATAGAATTTCCTCTTACCTCTTTTACTCTTGGAGCGGAAATAAGCGAGGACTCTATAGGGTAGGTTACCTGAAGTTGGACTATGTTCGGCGGCTGTCCCGGCCACGCCGTTTTGATGATAACCTCTGAAGGCGCTATATCGGGAAGAGCGTTCAGCCTTATATTGTAAACGGCATATACCCCGCCGAGCCCCAAAAACAGCATAAAAACAAAAACGAGAAACTTATTGTTTATGCAGTAATCTATTATTTTATTTATCATAGGTATTCTCCGGTATTTTAAATAACATCTTAATATTAATATTAAATTTTAAATTTATTACTCTTAAACATCGCTTTTATCACATTCCGGGCATTCCTGCCATAGAAGAAGTCTTTTTTGTCCGCCCCCTGTTGTTTGATATTGCCTGCGTTCCTGCTTTAAAAGAAGTCTTTTGCGATAAATTTGAATTGTTTGACATTACAGACATTCCGGGCATTCCTGCCATAGAACCGACAGCCTGGGACAGATTGGAGTCGCTCGACATAAGAAATGTTCCCGATACGACGATTCTCTCGCCGTTTTTTAAGCCGGATATTACAGGATAATAACCGCCGTATCTTGTTCCTATAACGACATATTTCGGCATAAAATATCCTTTTCCTTTATAAACGAAAACCAGCGGTTTTGCCCCCGTAATAAGAACGGCAGATGTAGGAATCGCAATAACATTTTCGCTTTTAATCATAATTTCGGAATTTCCGTACATACCGGGTTTTATTTCGCCTTTTGAATTGTTAAAAACAAGCCTGACCTCGTCAACCCTTTTTTTGCCGGCAAGATAAGGGTAAATAAACGAAACCCTGCCGTAAAATACCCGCCCGGGATAAGCGTTAAATCTCACACTTACCGTTTCCCCCGTTTTTACGAAAGGCATATCCTTTTCATAGACCCATATGTTCATCCATACGCGGCTCAGTCCTGCCAGTTTATAAAGCGGCTGTCCCGCATTAAAATAACTTCCGGAAAAAATAGATTTTTTCAAGAAGACGCCGTTTACCGGCGAATGAACCGTCGTGTTAGTTAAGATAAGCATTCCCATTTTTAGCATGTTCAATTGGCTGTTTGTTACGCCGAACCGTTTGAGCCTGAAAGCCGAAGAATTTAAAAAGGATTTAGCCTCTTTTATTCCGAAATTAAAATCTGATTTTTTTAATTTTATATAATTTTTATAAGCAAGCATGAAATCCTTTTCGCTGTCGACTAACTCAGGGCTATAAACTGTAAAAAGGGGTTCTCCCTTATAAACGCTCATGCCGGGTTTATTTACAAAGAGGTTTTTGACATAACCGCCGTATTTCAATGTTACGGTTTTTTCTAAAGGAACGCTGTAATCAACCTCGCCTATAGTTTTAATTTTTCTCGTCAATTTCATTAATTTTGCTTTTCCGACTTTTATGCCGTAAAGCTGTCTTTGAACCGTGCTTACCATTACCCCGCCCTTAACCATTTTCATCTTTGGCTTTGGTTTTGCGGCTGCGCCCTTTTCGGCAGAAATCTGCTTCCTTCCGGTAAATATGCCGGTATTTTTTAAAAATATAACCGTAACAATGCCGCCGAGAACGAAGGCGGATAAAAATATCGATATATTTTTAGCGTTTTTTAAAATTTTCATTTAATTAACTCCTTAATTTTCTAAATCTATTTAATTTTTATCGTATCTTCCCCATAACCTGTTCGAGGCGGGATTTGTCTATATAATATTTTGCGTTATATATATCCCTTTTAAACTCCGAATCCATTAACTTTCTGAAACTGTCTAAGAGGGAAAATGCGGACGACCTCCCCGTTCCGAAAGATGATATTTCGGCTTTAAAAAGAAGTTTTGCTTCCGGAATATACAGGCTTTCGTATAATCTATAATTGTTTTTGTTTAGCCGCAGAGCTTTCACGTACACGCTAATGCTTTTTATAATTCGCAATTTTTCCCAGCTAAGAGCGTAAATAGACGAAAGTCTGTCCTTTTCGGCTTTATTTATCAAAGGTTTCTGATATGAATTAAAATATAAGGGCAGGGATAACCCGATAGAAGCCGACAAAACGGGAACCATGGAATATCTGTCTCCGTAACCGGCTTTGAGGTAAAAATCCGGGAGATACGATTCTTTTGCATAAGCGGTTTCGTAATCCGATTTTTTGGCAATATATTTTAACGATTTTAATTCCGGATTATACTTATATGCCGTTTTTATATCTTCTTTTGTTTCCGCCTCCTTTCCTGCCTCTTTAATCTTCGGCAGGACCGCTCTGCGTAATTTAATATACGAAGACTTCAGTCCCGTGAGTTCGCCCAATAAATAAATTAATTTGTCTTTTGCTTTATTAAGAGAAAACAATTCCGATTTCAACCCTGCGTCTTCCAGCATAGTTCTGATATAAGCCGGAGCGGAAGCGCTCCCGGTACCGTATTTTTGGGAAATATCTTTAATGATTATACTTAAAAGCAGCCTGTTATATTTCACTACGGCAATCTGTTTTTCTAACAAAGCGAGATTATAATAGGTTTCCTTTACCAAATAAGCGGTATCGATTTTCAAAGCCATTGTTTTTGCTTTTGAGGACATATAGGAATACTTATTTATTTGGCTTTTCGTTTCGAGCTTCGAGGGAAACGGTATCTTCTGGCTTATGCTGAATCCTATGTCGCTCATCCCATTAACCCCGATTCCGGGATTATTAAACCCGTTTGCGTCGGTAAGCCCTATTCCTGCCACCGGTTCCGGAAGGGCTTTTGCAATAACAATTTCTTCTTTGCGCCCTTCAGCCTTCAGAGCGGATGAAGTTATATCAGGATTTTTCAAGGCATTTTTTATAAGCATTTTTAAAGACAATGCGTCTGCCGCATAGGACCGGCCGCCGTAAAAGATTAAACCTGTTAAAATGACAAAGAAAGAAAACAGAATTAAAACCTTTCGCTTTAACCAGTATACATTAAATATATTCATATTATTTATTCTCCATAATTAATATAAAATCCTAATCCTGCACGAGAACTTCGCTTAATCTCCCGCCCCCTCCCCGCCTTGTTATGGCGATGCGTAAGGAGTGCAGTATGCAGTATTAGGGTAAAATTTTGAATAATCTCTTTTTATTATTTTAAGGATTCGAGATACTTTGCCAGTATGCCTATATCCTTTGAAGACATATTTTTAAAAGAAGGCATAACAGCCCTATATTTAACCCCGTTTAAAGTTACTGCGCTGTTTCT
>JAKAKF010000161.1 GCA_021813595.1 bacterium | reverse complement strand
TAAGTTCGTCCATAGACAAGCCGGATATATACGATAAATAAGAAGGTATTAAAGGAAACACGCAGGGGCTTATGAAAGAAAACAATCCCGCGAGAAATGCTACTAAAAATGATACGTTGGGCGTAAATGATAACTGCAAAATATTCTCCTTTTAGTCAACAGTATTATCTATTAAAAATTTTCCCAATGTTGATTTTATTTTTAGTTTATTGATTTTTTCCTGTTCTGCAGGATCTATATTTTTATCATATTGAATAAAAGAACTAATAAATCCGTCTTTTTTCGTAATTTTATTTCCTTTAAAATTTTCAATAAAACTTTCTTTTTTCGACATAATAACCCCCTATTTTAACGAATTAAGATAATATGCAACATATTTAATCTCTTTATTTGTTAAAATTTGCGAACAGTATGGATCCATTCTGCAACTTCTAATTGCCTTTTCCGTCTGCTTAATCGAAAGGTGTTTATTTCCCCAACCGGCAAGAGTTATTATATTATCGATCCTTTTTCTTTTAACGAAAGAATGGCATCTGATACATCCTGATTTTAAAACGATTTGTTTCCCTTTTAAAATCCTGACTTCCCTACCTGTTTTTGCGGCAACGGCATGCAAAGCGTAAACATAATTAGCGAAAAAAGATAAAAATAATACGGTTAAAGAAAATAAAACCGATAAAAATACCTTTCTGAACATTTTTTTCCTCCTTTTGCATATATAGCAAAGTTATTGCGAACACACCAAATCCTGCGCCAATTTATCCATAATCATCATTTTAACGGTAGCTTTGATAAAACTGTCGCTGTTAGTAGAACCGTCAGGTTCGCAGCCCTGAACCAGTATATCGCCGTTATCGGGGCAAACGTAATTAGGAGACGTTCCGGTACAGGCTACGGATTCTTCTTTATAAACCGTAGTAACCGACGGGGTTACCTGCGTGCCGGTCATTCCGCCCGCATTAGATACTTTGGTATTCGGAACGGGCACTTTTACTATGCAGGAATATCCTGGTTCCGAATTGGCAGAAAGCTGCGGCATATTTCCCGAATAGTTATTGCCGTTATTGTAACCTTTATATGAATAGTTTATATTCCCGTTATTTTTTCCGCCGTTATAACTCGACAGGGCAGAGTTTTCTACCTGTGTCTGATTAGATTTTACGGCGTTGAAATTAAATTGCGCATTGTTGTCGCATACGTATGTTTCGTTTATATTAAAATAGCCGTCGCCGCCGAACGGAGCCGAAGACGTATAAAGAGTTTCCTGCCCAGACGTATCTGAATAATCGGCGGAAGGATAAGCCGTTATAGCGCTTCCCGTACCGTTAAAAATATAATCGAAATAAGTATTATTGTTTTGGTCGAAAACCTGGTCCGGATAAACGGAAATATCCTGAGGGATAGAAACGGGCGTATAATTGTAATTAGAAACGGTCGTTACGCAATTACTCCCGCCTTCGGAACAGACCTGTTTCGACTGCAATTTGCAGTTTGAATTATTCTCATAGGCGGTGCAGGTATCGGTAGTCGAAATAGTAGGTTTATAGGTATATGTAATAGCGAGATTAACCGAACCTGCATTTGTAAAAGTAAGCTGGCTTCCGCTTCCTATAATGCTCGGCATTCCGCCGGGACAGCTGATATATCCGCTTAAATTAGCTCCTGAAAGGGTAATGCTTCCGGAACATGCTCCGTATCCGACGAGTTTATTTCCGCTTCCTTCTATATCCATATCAATTCCGGCGAGGTTGCATCCGCCGGAACACCATGCCGAACCGCTGAACTGTCCGTTGGAGAGGTAAATAGGTCCGCAATTCCATGACGAACAGGTAGAGGTTGGATCGTTTACCCAGAAGCTTATTTGCTGACCGCCTGCATTAAACTGAAATTCATTTGCTCCGCAGCCGTTATTCCAACCTATGCCTCCGCATCCGGAATCGAATCCGTTCGCCGGATTTACTACTTGCTTTATCCCCGGCTTGTTTATAACCTGGCAGGTCTGCCCCTGATACTGCCCGGTCGAATTATTTTCTATACTCGTAAGCGTACCTTCGGATACTCCGTAATTATCGTTAAGCGTATCATAAGAACCGCTTTGCGACGAAGCCGTTTCGGAATCCAGAGTATTACCGCCGTAAGGATTATAATAGCTTTGCAGGTTGCCTCCGCCGTTTAAATACGGATTAGTAGCGCTGCAATTTGAAAGGGCGCCTGAATAAGTTATGCTGTATCCGTTTACCGTCCCTGAACCTATCTCGAAACCTCCCGCGGACATCAAAGTCCCTTCTATTCCTCCCCCTAACTGATAAAGAATCTGGTCAGTCGCCGAGGGAGAAGAAGACAAAGGCTGACCGACTATAGCGCATGAATCGTTAATACAATAGCATCCTGCGAGATTGCCGAGCATAGCGACGGGACTTGCCGTTAAAGCGCCCGGATACGACCATTTATAAAATTGACAGTTTTCGTTCGTCCCCGGCGAACATACGGCGAATCCGTCGTCGCATACCTGCGAAATACCCGAAAAACTGTAAGTTTGTCCGTTTAAAACGGCGGATAAATTAATATCGCCGGTAGAATCCGGAACGAAACTTACCGTTAAAAAATTCTGGCTCGAAGCGCATTGCGCAGAAGTTATCTGCGATTCATACGGAGATGCGTATGACTGCGCGGAGCTTCCGCTCGCGGGAATGTCTATATTTGCGCTTAAGCCTCCGTAACTGAAAGTCGTAGCAAAAACCTTCGTATTTAAGAAGATTACGAATAAAAATAATATTAAAACCGTAATTTTTTTAGAAAACATTTTTGCGCCTCTTACGGTTGATAATTTGCAAATCCCAAATGGCTGACCTTGCTTTCAGACTGAACCTGCTGGTCTAAAAGCCTCAAGTAATCAAGATATTTCGTATTGGTATTGTACTGTTTCTGCGCAGTCAAATATTGATTGCGAAGTTGTTTTTCCAGATTTTCCAGCCTGTTTGTCATAGTATTTATTAATTTCATTCTGTCTTTATTGCCTATATCTTTATACGCTCCTGAATTTTCCGTTAAGGCGTTTATTAATTCTGAAATAAACTGATATGCCGAACCGTCCGCAAGCATTTCGGAACTGTTTAAAATAATATCCGGCTGCTGCAAAACATATGCAAGTTTTATAACTTGATAAACCGGAATCGGTGCGCTTGAAATAAAATTAATTTCTTCCTGGTTAGAAAGTTGCGGAATATTAACGTTCTGGCAAGCTGAAGATACCTCTTCGTTCTGAAATCCCATATTCAGGTTATTCGCGATCTGAAACAAATAACTTGCGTATACAGGATAGTATCCCGCAAAACATTCGTTTATATTCCAGTTTTCATATTGAGATAATGTCCCGGACGTTCCGATGATAGGCGCCGTAAACGTTAAAGAATTAAAACGTCCCCCGTAAATTAAACCGTGTATTTCTTTTTCAATATCTCCGTTTTCTCCTATCGGTGGAATGGGGGGCACGTATTTTATAGCCTCTCCTTTTTTTGGATCATTCCCGTATCCGAATATATCTCCCGTAAAAGAACCTCTTATTATTCCTAAAAGTCCGGCGTAACCTCCGGAACCCGGCTGCGTACCCTGAATAAGCCCCATATGCGCCCTTGCGGCGTCTTTACGCAATAAAGAACCGTTCAAAAGCATCTTTTCCGCCTTGATTACTCCGCACGAAACGGGATTATTTTTTCCCTGCGTAAGTTCGGCGTAATATTCCTGTCCCGTTGAAATAGCGCAGTTTATATTCTTCGTAAATTGCGATACCGCAGACGTTGCGCTGCTTAAATCGGTGGACAGCCCCGAAAGCCAGCTGTTATTCTGCCCCGACTGGTTGTTAAAATTATTTAAATCTGCAAGTTTGTGTCCGGCGTAACCGGCTACCGCTTCGGCGGTAGAACAGGAATTAAAGTTAAGACCGTTAAGTTTGTTTGCAATGCCTTCAAGCTGGGTCATAATCGCCTGGCACTGCTTGCATAAAAAGCCGAGCGCCATATTGAAAGCGTAAGATACGATTGCCCCCGATGAAATAAGCGAGTTGAGGACTTTCATAAGATTGCTTCCGAGCATTTGAAATGCTCCCCACTGCTCGTCTATTCCGGAACATCCCATTGAAATAGAAGGCGGCGTAATCGAAAAAAGCTGGATATTGGATTCGGGTGTATTCCAGTGGACTTCGTTGTATCCTAAAGTATAGATGTTTTCCCCCTGAGACTGGTAATAGCCCGGACCGCCGGAATTGGAAGAAGCTGCCATATTGGAGAAATACTCGCCTACTAAAGAATTTAGACCGGCGTAGGACGAAGAGGTATAAACGAACGTCGTCGTAAAGACCGCAAAAATAATTATTAATGCCTGAAGCTTCCTTAATGTTTTGATTTTCATAATGACCTCTGTATAACTTATTGTTTACGAATAATTAAAACTAAAAGTCCTTACCCGTAATGACGGGGCAATCAGCAATTTGCTTATTTATATTTATGACCTTCGTCTCCGCCCATTATTCCAAGCATACATGTATTAAAAAGATTCGTTCTTATAGAATCGAAATAAGACGGGGTAACTATATTGTTTTTTATTAAATAATAACGAAAATCTTCTATTTGCATATCGCAACCCTTTATAAACATGTTATTCATATGGCTTATCATATAATTGCCGAAATCTTTTAACGCTTCATCGTCGGCGGCGCCAATCTCGTAACCGAGACCGTAAGCGTTTTCGAAGATATATTTAACTATAAACTTATTCGGCTTTGCAGGGTCGGCAACCGAAGTAACCGTGCTATTTTTTTTCTTCATCATAGCGGCAAACCTCGTGTGAAGCTCTTTGTTTAAAGCCGTCAAATTTTCTCCCGCATAAGCTTTTACCGAAAAAATAAATACCAAAGAAAAAACGATTAATACAAAAATGGATTTTTTCATAATATCTCCTCCCTTTTTTACAGCGGATAATCGACCGCTTTTACCTGTTTATAAGATACGAATCCGAAATATCTCGAATCCAAAGAAGCCCTATTAGTACCCATAGCGAAGAAAAATCTTTTCGGCACGATTTCTTTATGAAAATTATACCATTTTTTTATTTGTTTTGGTATAACCGCTATTAACTTTCCGTCGCAGTAGTCTTTTCTTCCTATCGTTTCAATAATGTCCGGATGAACGCATGCAACTATTTTTGTAAAATCCGATAACGGCTCGTACCAGTCGTAAGGCAGATAATACCTTTCATATTTTAAAGCTCCTTTAGGCATCGTAAAAGACGCTATTTCGCCTTTTTTAACTTTTACGGCTACTATTCTTTCAAGGTATAGATGCCACGGCAAACTGTCCGTCGCCGAATAGCCGAACCTGAATATCTGAAAGAATACTATAAAAAATATAACGAAAAAGCCTAAAGCTATCCATAAAAACTTTTCTTTACAAATCGCCCTGCCTTTTAAGTTCATCGATAAGTTTCTCCGTTATGTTATATTTTTTTCCGGCTGAAGCAGCCTGGGATACTATTATTATTCCGTTCTTTTTATAAGGCTTTAAATCGGCGTTTAAATCGGAAAAAAACTTCTTGATATCGTTTTGTTCCGCTTTTATGTTTATTTTTCCGCCGGCTATAAGTTTTATCTCGCGTCTTTTTTTAAGCCCGATTATTTTTCGCAGATTGGCGACGTAAATATTGCCGCGTGAACTTTTTCCGGCTTTAATAAAAAGAAAAGCGGAAAATAGAATGTTTGCCGTAACTAAAACGAATAAAACGTAAATAATTAATTTTTTTTTCAATTTCTTTCCTCCATTTTCACGATTTTTAATATTGCGTCTTCCAGGCTTAAGTTTTCCCTCTCCATTAAGGTTTTAATCATATCCTTTTCTTCTTTTTTGGTCGTGAACAGGTAATAAATAAACCTCGAAAGATAAATTCTTACCGCTACGTTTAAACGAAACGGAGTCATAACGAACACCTCGCTGAAATAAGGAGGAGCGTTCCTTATGCCCTCGATAACGTGCTTATCGTAATCTGATAGCGGCAATACCTTGGACTGCGAAAGTATCTGAATGCTTTCGGGGGTCTGCTTTAAAAAGAATTTCCATGCGGAGTTCTGTATTATAACCCTGCCCGCCCTGGACAACTGCTGCTCTTTAGTGGAAAAAATGTCGTCCAATCCCTGCGTAGCTATTATCATCGAAGCGCCGTGCTTGCGGAAACGCCTGTAAGCCTGCTCGATAAAAACGTCTATCCTTGAAGAAGAACCTAAAAACTTATGCGCCTCGTCCATAAAAACGATAGATTTGGTTTTAGTCTTATCGTGATAAATGCTTCTTGAAATATGAAACGTCATTATCATCATAACGGCGTCCCTTAGTTCGGGGTCGTTTTCCAATGCGTCGAATTCCATAACTACCAGGTCTTTAGTAAAATCGACGTTAGACTTGCCGGAAAAAAATTTTCCGTAGATGCCTTTCGACGTAAACGGAACCAACTGCTGTCCGAAATCTTTAAGCCTCGGATCGTCCTGTTCTAAAAACCATGCAGATATGTGGTCTATTAAGAGTCCGTTTTTATATATTCTGTAAAGTTCCCTCAGGGCGGAATCAAGATGGGAACGCACGAGTTTTTCTATCTGCAGCGAGGCTTCCTGGGAAAGCGGAGCGCCTATCGCATATATAAAGCTTATTAAATACTGCAGGTATTCGGTAAATTCTTCTTCGGTGTTTAAATCGGAAAAAGGATTTAAAGAAATGGGATTTGCGGGGTCGAATTCTATCCACTGACCTCCCGTTTCCTTGGTAAGTTTTTCGTAAGAGCGTCCTATGTCTATAATCCATACCCTGTTGCCTTTAGAAAGGTAAAACAGCGTTAAAAGGTTGATGAAAACGGATTTTCCGGCTCCGGTCGAAGCTACTATATAGCCGTTGTAACTGTCCGAGTCGAAAAGGTCGAATCCTACGAGCTGCCCCCTTCTCGAAACCAAAAATACCGTTTTGTTTTTAGTTCCGTGCCAGTCTCCTTCCGCCGGAACGAAATTTGCAGCTTCGTCGGCAAACAGATAAATATACCTCTGCGTCAGATTTGAAACCTCGTCGTCCATTCCGAACGGCAGCGAAGACATAAACGTAGGCATTACTATATACTTGTCCCTGAAAACTTTCATCCTCTGATACTCGTTTCCTGAGCTCCAGTACGAAATTACGGCGTCTATATTTTCTTTAAGCGCTTCTTTAGTTCTTCCGGCGACTAGGCAGGACAGGGACATCTTAAGCAGCGGTTTTCTTTCGTCGATGTTTTTTATAACCTCCTTTGCGTCCGCCTGTTTTTTTGCAAGGCGGGGGAAAAACTCTTCAGGCATAGCCTGATTCATCGTAATGCCAGTAAATGTCCTTATTTTGTTAAATTCTTTTCCGGAAACCCTTTCGAACGAATTTACTATAAAAAAGGTATCGAAAAACTGCTGCCTGTCGAGATTTGCGCTGTAAGCGTCGCCGAGCTTCTGCGAAAACTCGCCTATATGAGTATATTGCGGAAAATCCGCAACGTTAATAGAACCCCAGTAAACGCCGTCTATTACGAGATGATCGTCCTCGACTTTTATTTCGGAATCGGGCGCCAGTATCTGCTCGTTGATAAACAGGTGTTCTTCGTACGGAACGTATTTAAAATCGTGGTTGTTGTTAAAAATTTCCCATAAAAGCTGTATGAGTTCGCGCGGCTTAAGCCTTACGGGGTAAAACTCTTTGACTTTTAAAATATTTTCAATGGCAAATGCGGTATTCTTATATTCCGTTCCCCTGTCAAACTTTAAGGATATAAACAGACGGTAATTTTTCACCCTCGTCGGAACTATGTCGTTTATAGCTTTTTTGGTTTTAGAAATTAAAAAATTACCGTAGTCTTTTGCAAGTTTTTCATACAGATGATTGGAACTTACTATCGTCTTTTCAAAATCGTCTATAATAGGCGTAATATTCAAAGAACCGTAAAGCATAAACTGCATGGTTACGTTTTCCGGAAGATTGTTGAAAATCTCTTCGAAAACGTTTGAATCGGCGGAAATTATTCTCGGCGACACTTCGAATATTACGCCTTTAGTTTCGTCGGCGTTGATATAGACCTCGTTCGTAAAGTCGTAAGCCCTGTAAGGAAAATACTTGCTTATAGAGTCCTTCTGGAACAGAGCTCTTATTTTTTTTGTGTGAATTCCTACGGTTTCTCTAAGCATTTATTCTCCCTTTGTAATTTTAAACATATAATTCTTTTTTAATTTAGAAAAATATTCTCCGTAAAGCCAAAATCCCTTTTTTACGATTACGAATACGGATGATTCTCCGTAAAAAGCGTTATCGGTATAATAAGGCATTATAAGAATTTTTTTGACCGACGAAGGTACTCTTAACGGCGACGGCGTTTTAGAATAGAAATATTTTAGCTTTGCCTGCCTCATAGAGATTAAGCCCGTATTTTTTAAGCTTTTCGGCAACGCTTTTTCTGGAACGGCGTCACCGTTTTTATATTCTTCGCAGGCTTTTGCGTTTCCCCTTAAAGATACCGGACAGTTAGCCTTATGCGCCCGGACAGCGGAAGCGTTCCTGAAACTTTCTTTGTAGTTCGTTATTAAAGACGAACAGTTTCCCATGTCGGCTTTGGATTCGGGACACGTGTATTTAGAACTGTACGGAAGCAGCGAACATCCGGTCGCTAAAGAGCTTAGAAGTCCAACGCAGGTTAAAACTATTAAGATTTTTGCTTTCTTAGGCATAATTAGTTCCCCTGAATTTTATTAACGTTGATGGATTTTTTTAAACCTAAATCTTTATATATAGTCTGAACGTTTAAACCAAGAACGACGCTGTGGCCTATAACGAAATACGGTACGCCGTATATTCCGAATCTTTTAGCGGTATTCATATCGTAATTTATCAGGTTTAAAGCTTTCTTAGACGCTTTTATTTTATCGTACCTGACTTTTGCAAGAGAGCCTATCATTACTTTATTCAGCCATTTCGCTTTGTTTTTATGGTTTAAAATAAATTCCGCCATGGCAAAAGAGTGAGGATGAATAGTCGGCTGCGGTATCAAAAATATATACCTCGTCATCCTTTTTGCAAGTTCCGGCTTTGCGAAAAGTTTCATCGAAAGCCTGCAGAAAGGACAGTCCGGGTCTAAAAATTCTATTACTTTAACCGGACCGCGTCCTATTTTTATGGCTTTTTTAAGGTTTATCGTTTTAAGAAGTTTCTGCGACTGCTTTTCCTGTAAATTAGTCATCTGAAGATAAGTCAAATCCTTCCCTGTTTTCGTGTACATAGAACCGAAAAGTATTATTCCTTCTTTAGGAGCTACGTAAATTATCTGGTTGTTATACAAAACGGCGGTATAAATCCCAGGAACGGGAGAAGTTTCGACGGTTTTTATTTTAGTATGCGGAATAACAGACTGTACCTTTAAAAAAATATTTCCGGCGGCAAAAGCCCTCGAAACAAACATAAGGGTTAAAATCATGCTTAATATTGCGATTTTTTTCATAATAAATATCCTCCCACATTTAAAAGATTAAATATAATTGCAGTTGACCGGCATGGAATATAAAACATCCAAAATAAAATCTACCTTTGCCCGTAAGTTGAAAAAATTTACGAAATAAACCGTCTGTCCGGCATTTTGAATTTTCTGCGAATGCTTTAAATAAAGATTCATAATTTTTTCATCCGACGGACGGCTTATCTGCGGAAAAACGAATATAACGTCTATGCAGGAATTTAAAGTCTCTTCCGCTTCGTTTTTATTCAAAGGAAAGCCGTAGTAATCCGAATATACGAAACAGTCCCAGATACATCTGTCGAACACTGCGTTTTGTCGTTTAAGACGTTCGTGTTCTCTAGTCTTGTGAATTTCGAAAAGCCTTTCTTCAAAACTTTTTTTATCGGAAAATATTTCGGGTTCGATATTGATAAGAGTTCTGGCGATTTCCGGATAAAAAGAGTAATCTTCCTTTGCGAGATGTTTTTTGAGCTCCTCAAAAAGAGTAGTTTTTCCGGCTTCCGCCGGACCGCTGAGAGATATTCTCATTTTTTCTTGCCTCCTGCTTTCTTATATTCGATATTTTTTTTAAACGAAACGTACATTCCCTGAGTAATTACTATAGTCAGCTTTCTTCCCGCGCCGACTATAACAACCGGAAACATAGAATTCGCAAGCTTCATATAAAACTTGGAAAGGGACTGTGCCGCCGTTCCGAGTCCGGAAGCTGCAGCCCCTATTCCTATGTCTGAGGGATTCATAGTTCCTACCGTCCCTATTCCCGAATACTGATAAGTCATGGAAGACTGCATGCCGACGTTGGCTATGCCCTGAAGGAAGCCCGCCATAATCTCGCGGGCGAGTATCGCTCCCTGCTTAGTTACCACTTTCCCCCTTAAACCTATTTTTCCGTGATTACCAACTATGTAACCGTGAAGTGCGGCGGTAACATGTCCTTTTCCTCCCCTTACTACGCACGATAAAGTATTGGTTCTGAGCATTACCCTGTCGGAAGAAATATTCCCGTATCCGGAAGCCAGGACGAAGCAGTTTTTCATATCTATCCTGTATTTGTTCGGCAGAAACGACAGATTCGTAAGCCTGATTAAAGCAGGATAGGGATTGCTTTTGCCTTTAAAAGAAGCCGGTGCGTCCATTCCGTTAAGGAGCAAACCTTCGGTAAACGTCCCCGCCGGTATATAAAACCCCCTTGCTTTTTGCGCTTTTTTTTTAGACGTTTCAGGTTCAGAATTCAAAATGGTGTTAATAGGATTAGGCACTGACGTAATGCTTACCTTAACGGACGGACGCCGGCTGTTTAAATTCTGCCCTCCGCCGAAATTAGGCACCGGGGGACCGCCCGGCCTTAACTGCGTAAGGGGCGGTTTCGGATAGTTTACGCCTTTCGGATTTTGAAGATTAAAGGCGGGGGACTGGCTTTTATTCTTTCTCTTAAGTTCTTTTAATTCAAGCGCAAGTTTTTTATTTTGCTTGCTGAGCTGATTTGATTTATACCGCAAAGCATTTAATTTATTGGAAGCTTTTTGATACCAGCTTTCTTTTAAAAACTTATTATTGTTAAATATCTTAGCGCTGGGTTTTTTTCTGTAAACCTGTTTTTGAGGAGAAGACCAAAAATGAATAACTAAAAAAGTAACGAGAAATATTCCTATTAAAATCCCTCCGGCTATCAACCGGCTTTTAAGTTTGGGATTGTCGTTCATTTTTTCTTTTATATCGTCTATAAATTTCATCTGTGCCTCCGTCTAAGTATAAACAGTCTCGTATAAGTTTCCGGCATTAATTTTTCATGCGAGATAGAAATCGCTACCGGATTAGAATATAAGCCTATAAATTCTTTATTCGACAGGTTTAAAGGAGCGTTAGTCGTATTTTCGGCATAAATTTCAAAAAGCTCGTAACGGTAGTTCTTAAACTTTTTAACAAGTTTAAGTTTCACTTCCGGATACTGCGTAACGAGTATTTTATCCTCCGCTTCTTTGCTAAAACCGCGGGGAGTTAAACCCCTGTACGCGTAAATAAAAGTTTTCTCTATAAAAGACTGCACCTTATTTTTAAAACCGCCGTTTTTGACCGAAAAATTTCCTTTTATAAATACGGTTTCAGGGAAAATCTTTTTCGGAACGAATACGATAGAATATGTGTCGTTTCCTGTTACGAAAATAGTGGACGTCGGATTTTTAGGATATACTATTTTCTTTTTAGCCCCTTCGGTTATAACCAAAGGAGTTGTTTGAATATAGGCATTCCTCCCCTGCAGAAGAATCGAAATATCCCCCGTTTTGGAATCGTGGGCGTATTTTATGAAAGACGGAAAAACTACCCTGTTTACTCCAAGATAGCTTATATCTATTACGGCGGTTTCGCCCCTTTTAACCGAAATCATTTCAGGTTTGTATTTTTTGCCTTTCTGCGGAAATATTTTCTTAGGAACCTGCGGAACAATTATATTTTCGCCCTGATTAACGTATTTAAGCGGATGCTTAACCGGATCCGCTGTTTTCGCTTTCTTTAAAGGTATCGACGGATAGATTTTAGGTTCTGCCTTTGCCGCAGTTTTAGGCTGTCCGGGATAATAGGCTAAAACCGTCCCTGAAAAAGCTAAATTTAAAATTAATACCAGGCTACCTGCCGATAGAAATCGACGTAACATAGAACCTCCCCGCTGAAATTAAATACTTAAATACTATAGTTTTTTGTTTGGAAACCGACTTTTTATCGGAACCGAACCTCGATAAAATGCCGTGAACGATAATTTTACGGAATTTAAAACTTATTCTTTGCGGATAAAAAACTTCGGATACGTTTAACGCTGCAATGTCCTGCATCTGCGTCTGCAAGCTCGAACGTATATATTTATAATCCTTCGGATATACGAATTTCATAAATTCGGACAGCGACATAGAATAAGTTTTAGGAGAAAAAGTCAGAAGATTTTGAGACAAATAATCCCCCATATCGTAAAGATAACCTCTCGATACCGCGCTGTCGGTCGTCCAAAAAGGCTTGGATACGACGGGGGGAAGTATTACCGTTCTCTGGTTAGAAGATTTTATTATCAAAGAAACGGCTAGAACTATATTAGCCAAAACGAGCGCAAGAATTACTATCCTTAACGTCCAAACTTCAATTACCGTCCTGTCCCATTTTGCTTTAAAAGCTTTAAAATTCATCTTATAAACTCCCTTATATGGTAAGGAACCATCTTTTTAGTGTTGTATAGCCCGTACCAGTAAAGCAAATGCAAAAAATAACCCTTTACGACCTTGTCTTTCGTTTTGGAGTAGAGAAAGCTTAATAGTCCGCCCAAAAGAGTAAATATTAAAAGTTCCCCTATGATTATGCCTATGCCGAAAAAGGTCATGAAAATAAGAAATTCGGTCATATCCCACCATAAAAACTGCGGCTGGGCGCCTATGTATTTGGGTATTTTTTTATACATCTTATGCTCCTACGGAATGCAGGACTAAAGTAGCCGTTTCTATGCCTGTAACTATGTAGGGGATTAAGAAAAATAAAGCAACGACGACTATAACTAAAAGCCCCATAAGAAAATGCCTCGTAGCAATAGACAGCACGCCCCATATAAGCATTCCAACGCCGATTAATTTGCCGGGGACTCCGTAGATAAGCCCTGTAACGTAAGTCCAGACGGAATTAAGATTTCCCGAAGAGCCTCCTCCGCCCTGTCCTGTCAACGCCGTTACTGCGGCATGGGCGCTTCCCGATACCGTTAAACTAAAAATTAAGCCTAAAAAGACAAAAAGAGCGAGGCTTTTAATGTCCGGCTTGGATTTAAGTACTGCTTTTTTGATTTCTTTCATTGCTTTTTCCTCCGTAAATTAGTTTTAAGGATTTGTTATATAGACGTAACCTCTTTTAACTAGCGTATATATTTTTAAAACTCCCATTGGGACGGGTTTAATATAATACGGCAAATTAACCCTTACGAGATGATTGATCATCATAGCGTTGTAACAGGCGTAAAATTTAACGCCTTCGCTGTAATACTTTTTCATTTTTTTTATGATTTTTGTATTGGTTTTTTGCGGATTAAGGTTTTTTACGATGGCACCGTAAAAAACTACCCTTATTTTTACTTTTTCGCGATGGAGTTTGACGTAGCGGAATATATACCAGATATTGCCCATAGTTTCGTAAAAATTGCCGAGGTTATTACCTGATATGCCGAATACGATTTTAATAGTTCCGGTTTTCTTCAGCTGCCCGTTAAACGAACCTACGGTAACGAATGGAATAAAAGATTTATATTTTCTTTCCATTTGTAAATCTTTAACGACTAACTTTTTGTTTACGCCGCCGTAAACCTTTTCCGTTTTTATGGCGGTCGAAAGGGAAATCCTACCGAATTTTAAAAAAAATATAACAGACGCTCCTAAAATAAGAGCGCATGCAACGGTTATCGCAATAACGTACTTGTTATCAAAATATTCCAATATATTTTTTATCCTTTTTTCCATATTTAATATTTATATAACTTATTGTTTACGATGTCAAGAAAAAAATAAAAATGCAAAATAATCATTAAAAAGAATAAAAATAAAATTAAATCGTTATATTTTGTGATTTTTAAAATATTCTAAAACTTTAGTTTTCAAAACTTCTATAGTGGGAATTTTTTCTTCCATAATGTAAACGGCATGCATCCATCCCATCTCTGGCACTTCAAAACTTGAACTATGCAACTTATCCGCATTTTCATAACCATTTTCCTTTATCATACAAAAAGTCAAACTGGGTTTCAAATAAAATTTCGTCTTCATTTAACTTCTCTATAGCCTCTTGTATATCTTTAGCGGCTACTTCTTTAAATGCTTCATAATCAAAATCATCGTCCGTAACGTTATTCATAAATTCTCCTTAAATTTTTGTCCGGTAACCGGACAAATTAACCTTCTTCTTCTTTATCGCCCCAGTATAAGAGGTCGTTCCTGCTTATACCTGTTACTTTTTCCATTTTTTTTGCAAGCGCCGGACGCGGTTTTCTCTGTCCCGATACGTAAAAATAAACCGACTGCTTAGTAATACCCAAAAGCTCCGCAAATTCCTGATAAGACATATTGTTGTCTTTAAGGTACTTTTTAAGCGGATGAGAATCCTCGTCGTTATCGTAAAACATTTATATATCCCATTTTTTTATTGAAATTTTATCTTTAAGTTTATAAAAAGTATATATCAAAACGCAAAAAAAAGAAAGTTTGCTTTTAAAAAGAAAAAGATATATAAATATCTTCTATGTCTTCGAGTTCTACTGAATAATGCTTAATGCCCCTGTCCGAAAAAACAAATTCGCCGCAAACGTAAACTTTTCCGGTTTTATTTTCCTGAGCCTTTTTTAAACTATCAATTATCATAACGTAATAAGCCAAAGGTTTGTTAATTTTATTAGATATCCACACTTGCATAGGCAATCCGTCATCCGCTTTGTCCGTTAAGGTTAAGGCCGTCCCTGTTTTAAATTCTTTATGCGACTTATACAAACTTTTATAAATATAAAGCCCTGCGGATTTGCCCGCTTTAATTCCGCAGTTGGCAGGAACAAAAGCTTCCGCGTAATTTTTTGCCCTGCATCCGGGAATATATATCGGTAATTTTTCCGGCTGTCCTGCCCTCTCGTACACTTCTGCAAATTTTTCCAAAAGCTGGCTGCTCGGAGTGCTTTTATTCGTCCTGCCTTTATTATCGCCGTAATTATGTCCGGCTGAAACTTTTACCGCAACTGGTTGTTTATTGCTTCCGGTCGCCGCAGCCGTCTCTTTCGTCCTGTTGCGATTACGGTTAAAGACTACGGGAATTTCACCCATTTCGCCGTTAAAAGCATTCTTGACAGGTTTGCGTTTAAAATCCGGTTTTAATCTCTCTTCTTCTTCCAAATAAAATTTGCATTTTTTATTATGAGGATTGATTTGTCCTGCGCGGAAATAAGGATGAGGAGATTTTATTCTGCCAGGTTTGAATTTTGCAGGATAAACGGCAAAAACCGGAACGCCACAAACGTCATCCGGGCATTTGTAAAGACGCAATTCATGCCTGTCGCCGTTCTCCTTATACTCATTGTATATAAGTACAAGTTTATTTAAATTTTTATCGATACGTAAAGCCTTCTCCATAGCTATCTTGTGAATTAACTTTATTTATTCCGTTATTATTATATCATAACACAAATTAATGCATTCATCGCAAATGCAACAATCATACAGACCGGCTATCAATTTTTTTACTTCATGCTGCGATTTGCCGCAAAAAGAACAGAAATATTCCTTTTTATTTATATAGTCATTATCATTTTTATCTTTATTTTTTCCAGATTTTTTTGTCATTCCTTAATATTAATGCCTGCTTATTAAATATAAAATAACCGTCAGTATTATGCTTGCGATAATGCTTAATCCCAGCGGAAAATAAAAAGTAAAGTTGCCTTTTTTAATTACTATATCGCCGGGAAACCTGTCGAAAGGCAGTTTATGGAAAAAGGTAAATAATACGCCGAAAATTATTAATACTATTCCGGTTATTATAAGAATCTTTCCGAGTCCCTGCATATTGTTTTAAAAATTTTTTACGACTATAAACATACCCGCTGATGTCAAAAACAACACGGGTACGAAAGCAAAATGGAACGCTTTTACCCTGCTCTTATCGAATACTCCGTCAAGCCTTGCGCTGAAATAAGTTATCACCTTTCCTAATATTATAGCGCAAATCGAAATAATAATTATATTTTCTATCCCTACGAACGCCCCTATGGCTCCGGCCGTCAAAATATCTCCAAAAGCGTAAGAACCGAGCCTTAAAATATTGATTAGGATAAATATGCCTAAACCTATGCCTAACGCCTCAAAAGCGTTAATAAGGGGCTTATTTGCCAAATAGGCGAATAACACGCCAGCAAGCATTAAAAATACAGGGATAAATCTGTGGATTCTTTCAAAAAGCATATCGGTCAAAGACATTAAAATTAATCCGGAGAAAAGAACGAGATATTTAAGATTAAAACCGGCAGGAATAATTAATTTATGGATTGAAAAAGCGGTTTTAATAATTGAATAAATATCGGATAAGTTGCGGGAAAAAAGGATACAGGATAAATATGCCGGTGAGGACGGCAAGGACAGGGAGAATAAATATGCGCTTGGATTTTGCGGGGTTAAACATTTTTATAGAATTGGACAGGCCCCCTTTACCTATTTTTGTGGCATCTAAAAGGCTAACCCCCTTTATTTCTAATGAGTTAATGGATGGCCTTTTATCCTATTAATATAAAATTAATTATCAGTGTTATTTTTCAGAAAATCTTTTATCGCCCGACGTATTAAAGACGATACGGGAACATCGTCTTTAATAGCTATTTTTTTAAGTTTCCTTTTCTGTTCTGGAGTTGTAGAAACTATGATTTTTTCGGTAAACCGTTTTTTTAAGTGGCATATATATATTAATAAATTAATCAATACATAAAGGTTTATTGTTCATGACTTTAAACCATTGAACCTTAGTAATTGTTTTAATATCTGACACGGCGTTTTTTGGTATAAGATAAGCATTTTGCCCATATCCCTCTCCGTAAACGCATATCTTAATAATTTCCTTGTTATTTTTATTCCATCCTTTCTTAACAATACTTTTAATATTAGCAAGCGAAGTGATTCTAATTTCAGTTAAATCTTCGCTAACAAAGGCTATTAAAAATTTACCGGCGTCTAACCCCGTATTTTCGCAAAATCTTATCATGTTTCCATAAACAGGTTCTACATCAAGATAATAACTTAAACAACCATATTTAGTTATCATACTGCCTTCATTTGTTTTGCCTCCGCTTATGGTTTTTTTAAATTCTTTAGACTTTAACTTTATTTCTATAAAGAGGTATCTTTCTACATCCAAAAATAATGTAACGATATAATCGGGCGAACCCTTAACCCATTCATTATCTTTTATGCGATATTTTTCAAAACATTTTTTATCGAGGCGATCGTATTCAATTTTGTCTATAGAAATTCCGCAAATATAGGAAATATTATCGATTATCTTTTCAATGGCGAGCCGTTCTTCCTTATCCGCCATATTCCAACGTTTTTCTTTTTCTAAATCGTATAGTTCTTTATGTGTAGGTTTATTTTCTTTAGACATTTAATATTTTATAATTATTTAAGAATTTGCGTAAAGAAATGTCTCTGCCGTCGCCAAACATCTTCCACCACTTAAGGGCGTCTCCATTATTAAAAGCTTTTATAATGGTAATCGCCGCTTCTTTCGAAATATATAATTTTTTCCATTTTGTAGTTATTAAAGGCGGCTCTTCGTATTGAGCCGCCAATTTATATCTTCCCGTTGTTCTAACCCACAAAAACGTTTTTTCGCCAAGGGCTACATCTCGTATCTTTTTGTCTAAATTTTTCTGTTTAATATAAAAATCAAAGTCTGATACATCTATTTTAGGGAAAATATCGGAAAAATCATCATAATTAATAGAAACAAATTTATTTTCCCAAATCTTTATTCTCTCTCCAGCCTTATGTCCGATAAAACCAGTAGTATGATATATAAATTCTTTTGACTTTTTAGTAGCGTTAAATATGCTAATTCTTTGTTCTACTTTATCAAAAAGAGGCCTAGGCCTTATCTCATGATGCAAGGCGGTAATGCTTCTAAAATTGTTTTTAAGATTTTTTCTTATATTTTTAGTTCTATCTGCACTGCAAATTGAGACAGGAACTATTAATCCTAAGGCTTCAACATTCTTACTTGATGAAATTTTTTCGGCAAAATCTATCCAAATATTTTTAATATTTTTTGTTTTGTCTTCTTTATATGGCGGATTAGCTATAACATAACTGTTAGCAGGGATGTTTATATCTAAAAAATCGGCGCAAACGATGTTCTTCATTAAAATGCTTTTCGCCATTTCCTTTTTAATCCCGCCGATAAATCCCGATAATCCGTTAATAATGTTTTCAATAGTTTCATTATAAATATTATATGAAATCTCCGCTCCGTGCAACAATT
>JAKAKF010000009.1 GCA_021813595.1 bacterium | reverse complement strand
AAATCGGCAGAAATCGGCGAAAGGGAAACGGTTTCCAAAAAACTCCTGACTATTGAATTAAGACGGGATTTTACGAATAAACTGTTTGACATGAAAGATGAAAACGGCAGACCCTTCATTAAAGAGGTCGTGGTTCTTACCACATGCAACAGGTCCGAGTTTATAATGAATTTGTCTTCTTGGACGCAGGGGAAAGGCGGACATATAATTAAAAGCTACATAGCAAAATATTTTTTCGGGGATGCCGCGGAAGAAAATATTTTTTATATGCACCTCAATGAAGATGCGGTAAGGCATTTATTCAGCGTGGCTTCAAGTCTGGATTCAATGATAATAGGCGAACCGCAGATATTGGGACAGCTGAAAGAGGCTTATAACGAAGCATGTAAGTTTAAAACAAGCGGCCGGTTTCTAAATAAATTATTTCACAAGGCTTTTAACTGTGCAAAAACGGTCAGAACGGAAACAAGAATAGCGACGTCTCCCGTATCGGTCAGTTATGCCGCCGTCGAGCTTTCTAAGAAGGTATTTAACAGTTTAGACGAGAAAAAGGTCCTTCTCCTCGGGGCGGGCGAGATGGGAAAACTTACCGTCAAACATTTTATAAAATACGGAGTACGAAACATTTATATAGCAAATAGGACAAAAGAAAATGCCCTTAGATTCGTGGAAGAATCTTTTAACCCAACCGAAAAAGAATATTTGAACGTTATAGATTTTTCGGAATATTATAAACTTTTGCCGCAGTCCGATATAGTTTTATGTTCTACCGGTTCCGAAGATTATGTTCTAAAATATGCGGATATTATACCGGTGATAAAAATCCGCAAGCAGAGGCCTTTGTTCCTAATCGATATTTCCATGCCGAGAAATATAGACCCGGAAATTAACAAAATACCCAATGTTTATCTGTTTGATATAGACGACATAGGAAAGATGATAGAAGACAATATGGAAATAAGGAAACAGGAAGCCGATGCCGCCAAGGAACTTGTGGAAACCGCCGTTAAAGAATTTATGAACTGGAAAGAATCTCTGAATGTAGTGCCGGTTATAATTTCACTGAGAAACAAGGTAAAAGATATATTGGAAATAGAATTGTCAAAATATATCGGCGATAAAAAGGAAAAGGATTTAATAATAAATTCTTTGACGAATAAAATTCTCCATGAACCGACGATGCTTATAAAAAAGGCATCCGCAAATCCTGAAGACATAAGTTCTATCGAGACGATAAAGGCGCTTTTTAACCTTGATTCGGAAGATTTTACCGATACGGACAAAGGAAAAGAAAATGAAAACGTCAATAAATATATAAAACTTATAAAATAAAGGTAAATTTTGAAAATCAAAATAGGGACAAGAGGGAGCAAACTTGCTTTATATCAGGCTAACCTCGTCAAAGAAAGGCTGTCTGCATATTACGGCGGACTTTCAAGAGATATATCCGTCGAAATAATAACTATAAAGACGTCCGGAGATAAGATTTTAAATGCATCTTTAAGCAGTTTCGGCGGAAAAGGCTTGTTTGTAAAAGAAATAGAAGAAGCGCTTTTCAGCGGAGATGTCGATATTGCGGTTCACAGCCTGAAAGATGTTCCGCAGATAATACCGGACGGCTTAATCTTAGGCGCGGCTTTAAAAAGGGACGACCCGAGAGACTGCATAATTTTAAAAGACAAGCCCGAAACATTCGGGGAAGGCTACCCTGAAAACTTCGCATCGCTGTTGAAAAGCCGCGCAATCGTCGGAACTTCAAGTTTAAGAAGGCGGTCGCTGATGGCGAGGTATAAGGACGACCTTATATTCGAGCCGTTAAGGGGCAATATAGACACGAGGCTGGAAAAACTCAAAAACGGGTTTTTCGACGCTATCGTTTTATCTTCGTCGGGGCTTATAAGGCTTAATCTCGAACATTATATCGATATATATTTAGACCCCGTCAGATTCATTCCCCAGTGTGGACAGGGAGTAATAGCGATAGAACATAAAACCGGCAGACGGGATATTAAAGAAATTATTGACCCTTTAAACGACCCCGATACTTATGCCGCCGTTTTCGCCGAAAGAGCATGTATCAGGGAATTAAACTGCGGATGCGCGTCTCCGGTAGGAGCTTATGCCTATCTAAAAGGCGATATTTTATATATTAAAAGTTTCGTTTCGAACATACAGGGGGAATATCTGGAAGATGAATTCAAGGGTAAAAAAGACGATTATGAGAACATCGGCAGAAGTTTAGCCTTAAAGCTTATAGATAAAGGCGCTTTTGAAATACTGAGCAAAAATAATTTATAAAATTTCTTAAAAAGGAACTTAAAATTAAATGAAGACAAAAGGGATTAAAAAAGATATTAAAGCAGGCAAAAAGAAGAAACCGGGCAGGGTATATCTTGCCGGCGCCGGACCGGGCGACCCCGAACTGCTTACTCTTAAAACTAAAAGAATCCTTGGCGAAGCAGACGTAATAGTATATGACAGCCTTATTGCCGAGGAGATTTTATCTTACGCAAAAGAGGGATGCGAGATAATTTATGCCGGCAAAAGGTCCTCAAACCACGCTTTGCCGCAGTACTCGATAAACGAGCTTCTTTCGGAAAAAGCGAAAACCAATAATATAGTTTTAAGGCTTAAAGGCGGAGACCCTTATCTTTTCGGCAGGGGCGGCGAAGAAGCCGAGAGATTATTTAAGGACGATATTCCTTTCGAAGTGATACCGGGTATTTCTTCATCTTTTGCCGTTCCGGCTTACGCGGGCATACCTTTGACCCACAGGGATTACGCTTCTACCGTTGCGATTGTTACCGGCCATGAAGGAGAACATAAGGAAAAAAGCACGATAAATTGGAAGGGACTGTCTGGAGCAGATACTATCGTCATATTAATGGGGTATAAAAATTTAGATTCCAACACGAAAAATTTAATTAAAGCGGGAAAAGATAAGAATACGCCCTGTGCCGTCATTCAGGAAGGGACTACTTCAAATCAAAAGGCCGCCGTCGGAACTTTAAGCACTATAGTCGAAGAAGTTGAAAAAAAGGGATTAAAAAGCCCGCTGATATTAATCGTGGGCAATGTAGTAAAATTAAGAAATACCTTAAACTGGTTTGAAAAAAGACCGCTAAGCGGCCTAAAAGTGATGGTTACGAGAGGAGAGGGGCAGGCCGGGACGCTGTCGGAAAAACTTAAAAGTCTCTGCGCTTTCGTTATAAGCCTGCCGCTGATAAAGATACTAAAAGACGGTGTCAACGTAGATAAGGCTAAAATCGATAAAGCCGTTAAAAATATCAAAAAATACGATTATCTTATTTTTACAAGCGCAAACGCCGTTTCCGCATTCTTTGAACGTTATTTTTCAAAAGGAATGGATGCCAGAGCGCTTTCGGGCAAGAAAATAATCTCCGTAGGCAAAGTTTCTTCTTTGGAACTTAAAAAATACGGCATAGTCCCGGATATCGTTCCGTCGGAATCTTCGCAGGCAGGAATAATAGGCGTTTTAAAAGATGCCGATATTAAGGGTAAAAAAATTCTTTTCCCGCAGGCTTTAAAAATCAATAAAGAGCTTTCCGAATTTCTTGCAT
>JAKAKF010000132.1 GCA_021813595.1 bacterium | reverse complement strand
ACATACGGTAAAAGCGGCAGTTTCTTCCGGCGGCAATAAAAAGATTAAGGTTTGCGCAAAGTGCCTTAAAGCCGGCAAGGTCGTTAAAGCCGTCCGCTAAAAGATAAAAAATATATATAACGGACTTAAAGTCCGTTATATGGCCGCTTAAAATTATTTCCTTAAAAACGCTATATGCTCCGTATGGTAAGTTCTCGGGAACATATCCGTTAAATTTATCAGTTCAATCTTATAGCCGGTTTCCGCAAAAACTTTTAAATCCCTCAAAAGAGTCATAGTATCGCATGATATATATATAACGCATCCGGCGTTCAGCGCGGCTATTTTAGGCACCAATCCTTTGACGCCGGCTCTCGGCGGGTCCAGAACTATTAAATCGCATATTTTTTTATTTTTTCCGGCTCCCGCTTTATCGAGATAGTTCCCGGCGTCGGATTCGACGAATTTAACGTTTTTAATATCGTTTAAAATCAGGTTTTTTTCGCCAAGTTTTATAGAGAAGCCGCTTGATTCGACCCCCGTAATATTATCCGCAAACGGAGCTAAAAAAAGGGTGATATTTCCGTATCCGCAATATAAATCTAGAGCGTTGATAAAATTGCGCCCCCTTTCCGCGGTAATGTTTTTCAGATATTCCGTAACGGCGGTTATAATGTTTTCATTCTGCTCTTTGTTGACCTGAATAAAAGTAGGAAGGTCGTACGAAAATTTTTTGTCTTTTACCGTAAAATAATTGCCGCCGCCGCCTTTTTGAGCAGAGTTAATTTCTGCGCCCGGTTCGTATTTAACGGTTTTTCCGCCTTGAAATTCAAAAAAAATGTTATCGGCCCCGGTATTTTTTGCCACATCTTTTGCGAGTTTCGCCAATTGTTTTAATGCAGGCGGATTATCTTTAAAGCCGAATATTATATTTTTTATTCCGGCATCTGCCAGCGTTACATTAGCAATCCTTTTAAAAATAGTATCTTTATAAGTTTTATCCGATAATAGCTTCCTTACGTTTTTTAGCATCCCGTTTATGCTTTCTTGTGCAAGATAACAATATTCTACGTCTATTACATGATGAGTCGATTTTTTATAAAATCCAATGTAAGGCGGCTCTACTTTTAATCCGATTTTTTGCCTGTAATTAAGATAATTTTGATTTGCCGGATTGCTTGTTATACGGACATCGTCGATATTAACCGTATTTTTCAAAGTTTTTTTAAATTCGGTTTTAAAAATTTCCGTTTTCCAATAAATTTCTTCTTCATAGGGCATATTAAGATAGCCGCATCCGCCGCAAAAGCCGAAATGCCTGCAAACAGGCTCGATTCGTTTAGGGGACGGCGCAATGATTTCGACTATCCTGCCGAACGCATAGCTTTTATGTTCGTCGAATATTTCTATTTTTAGGGTATCCCCCGGAACGGCATAGCCGACGAATATAACTTTGGAATTAATTCTTCCGACGCCCCAGCCTCCGTAAGCAATCGAATCTATGTGTATCGTTTCCAACGGTTTCTCCCACTTGTTTTTTTAATTATTATATTATATTATTTATAAGGTTTTAAGTGGAGAAAAATAAAATAAGGAAAGAAATATGAAAGGCATTATTCTTGCCGGCGGCAGCGGAACAAGGCTTTATCCTATAACGCTGAGCGTCTGCAAACAGCTCCTGCCCGTTTACGATAAGCCTATGATTTATTATCCTCTGTCGAGCCTTATGCTTGCCGGCATCAGGGATATTCTTATAATAACGGCGCCGTCCGATTTGGATAAATTTAAAGCTATATTCGGCGACGGGAAAGATATCGGCCTTAACATCGATTATAAAGAACAGCCTTCGCCGGGAGGACTTGCCGAGGCGTTCATAATAGGCATGGATTTCATAGGCAGAGACGACGTCTGTTTAATTCTGGGCGACAACATTTTTTACGGACACGGCATTCCCGAAAAGTTTAATTATGCTAAAGATATTATAAAGCGGAACGGAGGAGGCGTAATTTTTACGTATTACGTCGAAGACCCACAAAGATACGGGGTTATCGAAATAAGCGGCGGAAGAGTTATATCCATAGAGGAAAAACCACGGAATCCAAAATCGAACTATGCGGTAACCGGAGTTTATTTCTACGATAACGAAGCCGTTAATATTGCAGGCTCGTTAAAACCTTCCGAAAGGGGAGAACTCGAAATAACCGACGTAAATAATGCATATTTAAAACGCGGAAAACTTAACGCCGTAACGCTCGGCAGAGGCTATGCATGGCTTGACACGGGAACGCCGGAAAGCCTGCTCGACGCTTCAAAATTTATTGAAATGATGGAGAAAAGGCAGGGACTGAAAATCGGATGCATAGAGGAAATCGCTTATAAAATGAACTATATTTCGGAGGAAGGGCTGATTAATCTGTCGAAAAAGTATATCAAAAGCGCTTACGGAAATTATATTTTAAAAATAATAAATGAAAATAAAGACAATAATTTAATATAAAGGTAAAAAAATACATGAAAATTAAAAAAATTGCCGCGGCGGCCTTATTAACGGGCATATTAGGATTAGGAAGCGGTTTCCTGCTTTCCGGCTGTTCGGGAGTCAATAATTCGTTAGAAAAAGAGCATATTATGAACGACGGTTGTTTTATAACGTGCTATAATAAAACCGGCGGCATGTCGTATAAATATGGTTCCTCCGGAAAATTCGCCCGCATAAAACATAATCCGGACTCCAAAAATATATACGGTTGATTTATGCAGATGAACCTGAACTTCTGGAATATAGCGGACTGGTCTGCATTTGCCTTGACTTTAGCGGGGGTCTGGCAGTTAAGCTCGCATAAAAAGTCCGGTTTCGCCATAAATGCTTTTGCTTCGATAGTATGGGTCGCTGTTGGAATACATTCAGGCTTATCCGGCCTTACGGCTTTAAATATAATTTTAATACTGATATATATCAGGGGCTATATAAAAAAGTAATTTTAGTTTAAAAGCCTTTTAAATTTCAATAAATTTATAGTATAATATTATAATTCAAAAAAGGCCCCATAGTCTAGCGGTTAGGACGTTGCCCTCTCACGGCAGTAACACGGGTTCGAATCCCGTTGGGGCTGCCATTTTTTTTTATTGCAGCAGGAATAAAGAAAAGCTATTATATGCTTAATATAAAAAATTCTCTTACGCGATTAAGAACCAATCTTAAAAGAAAAATAATAATATTTCAGGATAATTCGATATTTTATTTTTCCAGATGGATTTTTTTCGGAGTTTTAATAGGCGTTATCGCAGGCGTAGGAGCTATGATTTTTAATGCGCTTATAAGGTTTTTCAGATTTATATCCCAGGCCGGTTTGGCGCATTATTATTCTCCCAGGCCCGAACTTATGGGGCAGACGGGCGCGCCTCCGGATGCGCATCCCGTAAGGTGGGCTATTCCGTTAATAATAATGCTCGGCGGTCTTATATCCGGTATTTTGGTTTATACGTTTGCGCCTGAGGCGGAAGGGCACGGAACCGATGCAGCGATAGACGCTTTCCATAATAAAGAAGGATATATAAGGGGAAGGGTGCCGATTATAAAAACCCTTGCTTCCGCGGTTACGCTCGGTTCCGGAGGTTC
>JAKAKF010000167.1 GCA_021813595.1 bacterium | reverse complement strand
TTTTTCCGTAGTTTTTCCGCGCCAGCTTGAAGCAAACGCAAGAAAGAACGACGTTTTCTGGGGAATATCGACGTCCGGCAACTCCAAAAATATTATATCGGCAATTAATACGGCAAAAAATATCGGCATGAAAATAATAGGTTTTACCGGCGGGGACGGCGGAAAAATGGCGGAACACGGAATGTGCGACCACCTTATTAAAATTCCGTCCAAAGACACTCCTAGAATCCAGGAAAATCATATTTTAATAGCTCATATTATATGCGAATTGGTTGAAAACAGTTTGTTTGACAGCGTTTGAACTACATATCTTAGATAATAATCTAAATTAAACCCATTTCATTCAAAAATTGCGAGGGATCGTCACGTTTTGTTTGTCCGTTATAAGTAATCCTATACTTAGAACAACTTATAAATAATTTTTTTTTCGTCCTTGTTAATGCAACATAACAATTTCTTCTTTCTTCTTCAAGCATTCTAATAGATACGTCGTCATTTTTTAACGACCTGTAATCCGGCCATATTCCTTGATTTAACGAAACGATAAAAACATAATCAAATTCAAGTCCCTTAGAGGCATGACCTGTTAATATTGCAACACCTTTTCCTCCGTTTTTTGAACTTAAGGCAAGAAAATTTAAAAAATCGCGTAGATTATTGGAATAATACCCTTCCTTGTGTATTTCGGTCTTACTGGACGGCTTTTTCGGTTTTGACTGGACGGGTTAATCCCTTTATATTTTTTATATAATATCGTTAGTTTTATGTCAATAAAATTATCTTTAATGGATTACAGGAGGGGTACCCCTCCTGTAAAAACGCCGTTCAAGATTTCCCGGACATTTCCTTCCTCATCGATTCGCCGGTTAATTTTATCTGATAGGCATTATGAACTATCCTGTCCAAGATGGCGTCGGCTATAGTGGGTTCCCCTATGACCTCGTGCCATTTATCTACCGGAACCTGGGCGGTTATGATAGTAGAACGAAGCTGATGCCTGTCCTCGAAGATTTCCAGGAGGTCCCTCCTTTGCATTTCGTCCAATAGATTAATGCCCCAGTCGTCCATTATAAGAAGCCTCACTTTAGATAATTTATTAAGAAGTTTAATATAACTTCCGTCGGCTCTAGAAGTTTTCATTTCCTGAAGTAATCTCGGCAGTCTTATATATACAGAAGACAGTCCGCCCCTGCAGGCGGAGTTGCCTAAGGCGCAGGCGAGATAGGTTTTTCCGGCGCCGGTAGGACCGGTTATAATAATATTCCTGTTTTTCTTTATCCAGTCGTTTTGGGTAAGTTCGAGCATCTGGGATTTGCTTAAACCCCTTTTTGCTTTAAAATCTATCTCTTCGACGCAGGCATTGCTATATTTTAGTTTGGCTTTCGAAAGTAATATTTTAAGCTGTCTGTCCTGCCGGAATACTATTTCTTTGTCCAAAAGAAGATTAAGCCTGTCTTCGAAGGACAGCCCGGAATAAATATCGTTGTTTTGTTCTTCTACGGACTTTGCCATTCCGTAGAGTTTTAAAGATAAAAGTTTTTCTTTCAGCATAGTTCCCCCTTGTAATATTCTGCGCCGCGGATATTCTCGTGCGCTATTTTATTTTCTAATTTGTTTTCTATTAAGTCGTTCTCGAGATTTTTATCTAAAATATTCTTTACGTTCCTGTATCTGTATAATCCAAAATCAAGGGCCTTTTTGCATGCGGCTTCGACGCGGGCGGAAGGATAGCGTTTATTTAGCCTTATTATACCAATGGCCATTCTTAGGGAAGATTCGGGGCTTTTTCTGTTTTCCATTATCTTTTCTATTAACAGGGCGGTATTTTGGCCTATTTTTAAAGATTCCTCCCTTATCTTTTCCGGCGTTATAAGAACGCCGCGGTGGGAGGCCGGCATATGTTCTGCGGAGGTTACAAAATAAGATTTAACGAAATTTCTTTTATGGGAGGCAATTATTTTTGAGTTGTGATATATTTTAATTAATTCGCGGTTATAGCATATATCCACGTCCCTGTGAATTAATTGATACGGGACGCTGTAGTGGGTGCCGTCAACATCCACGTGGTAGTCTATGCCGACCTTGGCCCTCTTCCAGAAAGACAGTTCGTATTTTTCCGGAAGGGGCCTTAAATAGTTCTTTTCTTCGTTAAAAAGTTCGGTTCTCGATTTTAAAATCTTCTGCATCGGCCTGTCGTTATATTCTTTTAGTTCAGTGGCTATAGCTAAATTCAGCTCTTCTATGCTAAAGAATGTTTTATTCCGTAGCGGAGCTAAAATACTTCTTTGGGCGTTCAATACCCCGTTTTCTACCTTAGGCTTGTCTTTGGGCTTGTGCGGTCTTGCGGGTAACATAACCGTGTCGTAATGCAAAGACATCTCCTGATACGTCGGGTTTATATCCGGGTCGTAATAGTTGGCTTTGGTAATTCCGGATTTAAGGTTATCCGGCACTACGTAGACCGGCACTCCGCCGAAGAAATCGAACATCTTGACATGGCAACCTATCCAGTTTTCAAGCGTCTGGTTATAAACGGCGTATGCGAAGGTATAACTGCTTGCGCCCAAGACGCCGACGAAAAGTTCTACTTCGGTTATTTCTCCGGTAAGAGGATTTTTTATAAAAGGCTTGTAACCGGAAAAATCTACGAATACCTTTTCGCCCATTTTATGGTTAAACCGCATAACGGGATTAAGATTCTTTTTCCATTCCGAATAATAATGGCAGAACTGGGTATAGCGGTAACCTAAAGGATCATCTTCTATATATTCCTTCCACAGAAGGTAAAGGGTCACCCCTTTCCTTTTAAGCTCGGAATGGATATATTCCATATCCGGTAGCGGCCTTAACGGTTTTGGTACATCAGAGAAGAACAGGGTTTTAATTTCTTCGTCGGATAGACGGGCAAATTCTGCGTAAGTTATGCCGGATGTTCTAAAGCGGCTTGCGTAGAAGCTTACCGTCGTAGGGGAGGCGTTTACGGACAGGGCTATTTTTCTGTTGCTTAGCCCCGAATTAAATAACCTGATAATTTCTTTTACCGTTCTCATGGTTAATTTCCTTTTTCTCTTCATCTTTGCTCCTTAAAAATTGGTTTAAGGAGAAAGTTTACTATAAAAAGGGATTAACCGATGCGTAAAATCAGTTTCCGGAGCTAAAAGCATTCCGGAAACGGTGAAACATTTTTACTTAATTAAGGTGTCCAGTAGTTTCCGAAACGGGTGTCCAGTCAAAACCGAAACGGGTGTCCAGTCGCGGCCGAAATATACAGCAACGGCTAAATTCGGCAGGAAATATTTGTTTTTTTCCGAAAGCATTAAGCCGTAACCTAAATCTTTTTGCATATGCTTATATGGAAAATTAGTTTCAAAGTTGTTTTTAAGCATATTTTTACCTTTTATTGCAAACATGGAATTTGAAAAAGCGCCGGAGTTTAAAATATCGTAAACAAGTTCTAAATCTAGATTTAATTTCCGAGCCATTATGAGCCCTTCGGAATAAGCAGAAATCATAGCGCCCATAATCATATTGTTGACGATTTTTATTTGCGAAGCATTTGGAATTTCGCCGGTGTAAATTATTTTGCTTCCCATCATATATAAAAAGTTTTTAGA
>JAKAKF010000140.1 GCA_021813595.1 bacterium | reverse complement strand
AAAAATTAGTTTTGGACGAAATAAAACCGCTCGGCATAAACTGGAAAATAAACACGGAATACGCCGCTGAGATTTAATTTCGGCGCCGTATTATTAATTATATAATCCCGCCGTAAACCGCCTGACCCAATGCAATACCGCCGTCGTTGGAAGGTATTTTTTCGTTAAAATAAACGTTAAATCCGTTATTTTTAAGAATAAACTCCGCTTTTTTCCTTAGCAAAGCATTCTGAAACACTCCGCCGCTCATGCAGACGTTTTTACATCCGGATTTTAACGAGGCGTCCAGTATAATCATAGCGAGAGTATTTATAAACTTCTCTGCTATAAAACCTGCGTTATCCGATTTATCTTTATCTTCATATTCATCTTTATCGTCGTCGTTATTTTTAGCTTGAACTATTTCCATAATATCGCCGAACATAGGATAATAATCGACCGTAAAAAAATCCCCGCTTTCCGCGTTTTCCTCGGCATTCTTATTATAATTATCACGCTTATTCTCATAGCGTATTTCATATTTAAAACAGTCTTTTTTGGTTATTGAATTTACTTTATTTATTAAATTATCCTGCTCTCCGTCGTTTTTGTTTTTGTTTTTATTTTCATACTCGCGGCACAAATTTTCTAAATAAACTGCCGCCTCTCCTTCGTATGTTATATCGCCTTTAAAGCCGCATAAACATGAAACGGCGTCGAAAATTCTCCCGCATGAAGATGTAAATGGGGAATTTAATCCGTTTTCCCTCATTTTATGAAATATACTTATTTCTTTTTCGGAAAAACCGGTTAAATCGGAAATATTTTTAAAGATATCCTGCAACTTAGATTTAGATTCAGATTTAATATAGGTATTCCCAAATTTATCGTCATTATATTTACCGGCTTTTTTGTTTTTGCCACCGTTATGCAAAATAGCGCCGCTATTTTCCTTTTCAGATAAAACGCCGAACAGAATGTCTGCAAGAACCCTGCCTGGAGATTTAACCGCCTTTTCCCCTCCGATAAGCCTCAATTTTTTAAAACTGCCTATTCTTTTTAAATTATCGTATTTCCCTTTAAAGAATTCCCCTCCCCAGATAGTCCCGTCGTCTCCGTAGCCCGTTCCGTCGAAAGCGATGCCGAAAACTTCTTCGTTTAACCCAAGACCGTTTTCAGCCATACATGAGATAACATGCGCTCTGTGATGCTGGAGAGATATACCTTTAATGTTTCTTTTCATTGCATATTCTTTAGCCCATTTAGTATTTTCGTAATCGGGATGACTATCGTAAACGACTGCTTCCGGTTTAAAGTCGTAAAATTTTTCAAAATCTTCTATGTTATTTTTGAAATTAGCAAACCCGGCGGCACTGTCCAAGTCGCCGTTGTGCTGACTTAATACTATCGCGCCTGCATCTTCTCCGGCGTAAGCTAAGGCAAAAACGTTTTTAAGAAACGCTCCCGACGCCAAAACGTTTCTTTTTAAATTAAAAGGGAGATTTAACGGTTCGGGAACATAGCCTCTTGAGCGCCTTATAAAAAAATAAGAAGCAGTTTTATTATGATTTTCATATTGATTTTTATCTGCATCCGTGCCGTAATTATGCGCATTATTCAAATTATATTCGTTGACCGCATTGACCTTTATAACGGAATCGTCGCATCTCCTCAAAATATCCCTGTTATGGATTAAAAAACCGTCCGCAATGTTTTTCAACTTTAAAAACGCCTCTTCATTCTCCTTTACTATCGGTTCTCCGCCGATGTTTGCCGAAGTAGCAACTAAAGGCCCGTCTAAAAAAGCGAAAATAACATAGTGAAGCGGCGCATAAGGCAAAAAAACGCCGATATCTTTAAGTCCGCAGTTTACGTAATAAGAAAGTCCGCCTCTGTCTTTCAATAAGCATATAGGTCTTTCCTTAGAGTTCAATAAATCTGCGGAAATACCGTCTATATATGCATATTCCGATGCCTGTCCGATGTCCTTAAACATTACGGCGAAAGGTTTTTTAGGCCTGTTCTTGCGTTCCCTTAATAATTTTAAGGCGTCGTCATTTGCGGCATCCGCCATTAAATGGAAACCGCCTATTCCTTTAACGCAGACGATACCGCCTTCTTTAATTAAATTCACTAACGATTTTACGGCGTTTAAACTTTTTAGACGGTTTGATTTTAAAACCTCGTCTATATCTTGCGTCCTTCCCTTAATGCCGCTTAAACTATGTGCATAATTATATATTTTCGATATATCCGAACTCAAAATAAATTCTACTTCGGGACCGCAGACGAAACACCCGTTAGGTTCTGCATGAAACCTTCTGTCTAAAGGGTTTTTATATTCTGTTTGGCATTCCGGACACATCGTAAATTTATACATAGACGTAGAAGCCCTGTCGTACGGCAGTTCTTTAGATATGGTAAATCTTGGGCCGCAGTCCGTGCAGTTAATAAACGGATATAAATATCTTCTGTCGGAAGGATTTAAAAGCTCGTTTAAGCATTTGCCGCATATTGCTATATCGGGAGGTATCGTTAAATTTAATTTATCGACGGCATGGGCGGTTTTATCCGATTCTTTAATTTCAAACGTTTTATAAAAAAAATGCTCTTGTTCGATAAAATCGATATAATCTACTATTTTATCTTTTATTAATGCAAGAGGAGGTTTTTCCGAATCTGAATCTAAAGAATTTATAAAGTTATGAAGAGCGTTTTCGTCGCCTTCTGCTGAAATTTCGACGCCTTCGTCGTTATTTAAAACATAGCCTTTTATTCCGTATTTTTCCGCAAGCCTGTAAACGAAAGGTCTGAACCCTACTCCCTGAACCCTGCCCGACAGTCTAATCTTTGCTCTTTTTATTACGGCATTGACGGCATTATTATTATCATCGCAATTTTTATTATTCATAGGATTAACGTTTATCGAAGAATCCTTTTTTAGCTCTGCTTAGTTTTTCTTAGTTCTGTTTAGTTTTGCTTAGTTCTGCTTAGCGGAAACTTTTTTCAGCATATTCTCGGCAAAAGTTCTCCGGAAGGATAGTCGAGTATCCTTTCCACTCCGTATATTCCTTTTAAAATAACTTTTCCGGAAGAATTATTTCGTCCTCCGTCCGCACTTTTTCTTCTTATCCTTGAAACAGCAGTTCCAATTATATTTGCATTTTTACCAAGCGGATGAGACCTGAGGATGCCAAGAGTTTTCTCCGCGAATTCAGGTTTTACCGCAAATACCGCCCTGCCTTCGCATGCAAGCTGGTAAGGTTCAAAACCGAGCAGTTCACAAAAACCTTTTACCGGAGTGCTTACCGGAATTTTATCTTCTTCGGCGTAAATATCGATATCCGCCGCCATAGCCCATTCGTTAAGGACAGCGGCTAATCCGCCCCTCGTTGCGTCTCTTACGGCTTTCACCTTTATACCGCCGCTTAAAACGGCATTTATCATACCCCACAAGGAAGCGCAGTCGCTTTCAATTTCAACGTCCATTTCTATCCCTTCCCTCTGCGACATAATCGCAGCGCCGTGGTCGCCTACATTACCCGAAACTATAATTATATCCCCTTCTTCTATGTTATAGACCGAAATGCCGCCGTATAAAATCTCCCCTATTCCGCTCGTGTTTATAAAAATTCCG
>JAKAKF010000111.1 GCA_021813595.1 bacterium | reverse complement strand
GGCTTATTTACTGCGGTTTTAAGTGGTGAGCCGCGCGGGAGTCGAACCCACGACCACCTGATTAAAAGTCAGGTGCTCTACCTGCTGAGCTAGCGGCTCTTTAATTGGAAAAAATTTTATAGCGGGAGAATGCTGTTTATGTTAGGAAAAGTATAGTTTAGTCCGCTTGCCGCATAAATACCGAGGCCGATTATAACTATAACGCTGATGGTGACTATTACCCACATTACTTTAGTAAAATGTTTGTTATTGTCTTCCATATTAATAAACCCCCCTTATCTTAAATTAAATTAACTGCGATTTAATAAATAGAATGTTAATTTCAATATAAAACTTTATTATATTAGCAAAAAAAAATATTAATTGCAAGAAATAAATTGTGCAGTTTAAATTATGCCTTCATAACCTCATTAAAATATTAAAAAAAGTTAACATGACTTTAATCACATATTTTTAAATAATATTTCCTTATAATTAAATCTATCGATTTTGTAATAACAAATTAAAACAAATTAAAAAGGAGAGTATGTATGTTTTGTATTCAGTGCGAAGAGACTTTAAGTCAAACGGGGTGCGTTAAAAGCGGCGTTTGCGGAAAAACTTCGGAGGTGTCAGACCTGCAGGATCTATTAATATTTAATCTAAAAGGAATTGCAATGTTGGTAGATAAAGCAGAAATAAGCGACGGTGATTACGAAAAAGATTATTTTTTTATTTTGCAGGGATTGTTTACTACCGTAACAAACGTTAATTTTGACGAGCAAAGAATGTTTGATTTACTCAATAAGTCGATAGATATAAAAAACAAATACGTTAAAATATTAAAACAATCGTCGCCGAACAAATACAGAGATATTAATGAATTTTATTTGTGGGCTCCTGAAAATAAAAGTCTTAAAACATATTTAGATAAAGCTAAAGAAATAGGGTTGTCTAATAAACTAAGCGACGAGGAGTCGTTGAGCGAACTTCTGCTTTACGGATTAAAAGGCATGGCTGCTTATGCGTATCACGCATATGTATTAAATTATTCAAGTCATGAGGTTAAAAAATTTATTATTAAAGCATTAAGCTACTTGACTAATGAAGAGAAAAATTTCGACGTTTTATTAAATTTAGTAACCGAGTGCGGTAAAGTAGGCGTTAATGTTATGGAGATTCTCGATAAAGCAAATACCGAACACTACGGAGAACCGGAGCCGACTAAAGTATTAAACGGAACTAAGCTGGGAAAATCGATTTTGATTAGCGGACACGATTTATTCGAGCTTGAAAGATTGTTGACTCAGACGGAAAACAAAAATATTAACGTTTACACTCACGGTGAAATGCTGCCGGCGCACGCTTACCCGTTCTTTAAAAGATTCAGCCATTTTATAGGTAATTACGGCGGGGCATGGTGGGAGCAGGAAAAGGAATTTGCGGAGTTTAAAGGATCTATAATAATGACCACTAACTGTATTAAAAAGCCTTTGGAAAGTTATAAGAACAGGATTTTTACTACGGATATGGTTGCAATGCCAGGAGTTAAACACATAGCAAATCATGATTTCTCCGAAGCTATTAATACGGCGTTAAATTCGGAAGAAATGCCGGAAAATATAAAAGGCACTATTGACGTTGGTTTTGCCAGACAAACTTTAGTTAATTCTGCAGACGCCATAATTAAAATGGTAGAAGAAGGTAAAATAAAGAAATTCGTCGTTATGGCCGGCTGCGATTCTAACGATAAAGAAAGAGTATATTATTCCGAACTTGCAAGTCGGTTGTCGAATGATTCGGTAATATTGACGGCCGGTTGCGCTAAATACAGATATAACAGGTTGAATTTAGGGGATATAGACGGTCTGCCTAGAGTTATAGACGCGGGTCAGTGTAACGATTCGTATTCGCTTGCTATCGCGGCGCTTAAATTAAAAGAAAAATTAAATTTAAACGACATAAACACCCTGCCTATTTATTACGAAATTGCATGGTATGAGCAAAAAGCGGTTATAGTACTGCTTGCGCTTCTTTATTTAGGAGTTAAAAATATCAGGCTCGGTTATAAACTGCCGGCATTTTTATCTGAGAACGTGGCGGATTTTCTTGTTAAAAATTTTAATATAATGGCTGTTTCTAATGTAGAGGATAGTTTAAAATATATAAACGGAAATAGATAAAGATAAAATAAAAAATTAAAATTAACGGAAGAAAGGAGGTAAAATATTTTTTAGCGCCCTTTCTTCCGTTAAAATTAAATATTTTTTTTAAATAATCAACCCCATTTCTGTTTGTTAATATGTGCAACTATTTCTGCTTTAGACATTTGTCTAAGTTCAAATGCGGCTTTTTTTGCTTTTTGAAACAAAATAAGGCAATTAGGATCAAGATTATCGTTTATTCCGTCTTCGGCAATTTTTAAAACTTTAGTGAGTACATGGGTAAGATCCATATGCAGCTGATTAGTTTTTCTAGAGCGGTCAATTAATTGCTCAACGTCTGCAGCGACTTTTTCAAATTTTTCTTTTGGCGCTCCGCATTTTGGGCAAGTATCAGGAGCAGAGTCTCCATCGTGAATGTAGCCGCATACCGAACATTTCCATTTCATAGTTAACCTCCATTAATATTAAAATTAATTAATTAAGTTAAGAATTGTTAAACTTCTTATTGTTTTAATTTTATCATAAAAAAAATAAATTGCAAGAAATTTTAGGATTAATTATTGATTAGTAAGAAATATTTTATTTACAAATTCGGAAGACTCAATTAGGAGTAAGAGAATAAATAAATCTGACACCTTTAAAATATTAAGAAAGGTTAGATTTTATTTTGGCTTGACACTCAGGTTTTTTTGGTTGACAAAACGGTTATCGATGTAATAAAATATAATGCTCAATTAGAAAAATGTAATTATATATAACAGATACTAGATATTTTCAGTTTTTATTAAGAATAAGGAGAATATAAAATGTCAAGAGTTTGCAGTATTTGCGGTAAAGGTATACAGTTCGGAAATAATGTTTCGCATGCCAATAATAAAACAAAGAAAGTATCTTTCCCTAATTTACATATGGTTAAGGCTGTTACCGCTAACGGCGGCAATAAAAGAATAAAAGTCTGCGCAAAATGTCTTAAGGCGGGAAAGGTAGTCAGGGCAGTTAAGGCCGGCAAGTAATAGGATGACAAAAACCGGCGGCTCATGACTGCCGATTTTTTCTTAAAAAAGCAACCTGTTCCAAGTGATATGTTCTTGGAAACATATCGAACAGATCTATTTTTTCTATTTCGTAGCCCTTTTCGTCAAATTGTTTTAAATCCCTTAAAAACGTCATTGTATCGCAAGATACGTATATTATATATAACGGATTTAAATCCGTTATTTTCCCTGTCAGACCTTTAATGCCGGATCTAGGCGGGTCTAAAATTATTAAATCGAATTTTTTATCTTTTTCAATTTTATTAAAAAATTTTGATACGTCGGATTTAACGAATTTAATATTGCTTATATTGTTTAATACGGCGTTTTTCTTTCCGAGTTCTATGGCAAAATCGCCGGATTCGACCCCCGTAATCCTATCGGCGTAAGACGTTAAAAAAAGCGTAATATTTCCAAAGCCGCAGTATAAATCAAGTGC
>JAKAKF010000187.1 GCA_021813595.1 bacterium | reverse complement strand
ATTATTAAAGACTTGTCTAAAATACTAAAGCCGGAATTTATGGAAGTAGAAGCAAAATTTGAATCCCGCGGAGGGCTTAATACCGTCGTAAAAGTTAAATACGAAAAAGAAAAACCGCTCTCTTAAACGAATTTTTTTAAATCCTTTATATCTTTCCTTGCTTGAATTTCAAAATCGTTATCTACCGGGCCAACGCCTTTTATTTTTACGGCTTCGCCGAGCGTAATTCCGTATTTGTTCTTTAAAGCGGTATCTAAAAGATAATCGCAAAAGGCAAAATTTTTAGGCAGAAAACTCCCGTGCAGATATGTTCCGAAAAAGTTTCCAGTCCTTGCCCCTTCTGTTTTATCCTCTCCGTTGTTTCCGTGTCCTTTTAAAACTTTGCCTAAAATATCCTGCCCTTTTTCCAAATAAGTTCTGCCGCCGTGATTTTCGAATCCCGCCAGGACGAAATCGCCGGCTTTAACGGCTATATTTCCGATTAGCCTCGGAGTCTTGGATTCCGTATATCCCCTAAATAAAGAAATACCTTTTATTACTTTGCCGTCTTTAGATTTGTAATAATCGCACAACAGCTGATAACTGCCGCATACCGCCAGCATTATTTTATTATTTTCCATAGCTTCTGTTAAAATATTTTTCTTATTATTAATAAAGTCTTCATAAATTAATCCCTGCTCAGCGTCCTGTCCGCCGCCCATAAAAAAAATATCGGCTCCGCCGTATTCTTCTTTCTCTCCCTTTCCGATAGAAACGTCAAAAATTCTGATATCTATCCCGTAAAGGGAACACCTGTATTTAAAATAAATAATATTTCCTCTGTCTCCGTAAATATTCATAATTTCTGGATATAAATCTACGGCCGTCAATTCAAATTTTTTTTTATTGACCATTATTTAATTTTACCTTTTATTGCTTTATCGCCGTGCGGTTAATTTGCTTTTAATTTATTTAAATATTTAATTTAATATGTAAATATGTTATTATAATAATCTTATATGTCTTTATTATTCGAACTAATTTCAAGCAGAATCGAAAAAAATAAAAAGCTTGGTCTCTATAGAAAAATTCCCGAAATAAGTTTCGATAAATACGATATAAAAACTTTCCCCCATAAAAACTTTTATAATAAAGTTAATTATAGCACCGGAACCGTTAATCTTGCAACAAACGATTATTTGGGACTTTCTAAAAACGAAAAAATAAAAAATGCGGCGAAAAAAGCCGTCGAAATATACGGAACTTCATCCTCGTCTTCTTTTCTTATATGCGGACATTCCGATATACACAGGAAACTGGAAAAAGAACTTTGCCTGTTTAAGGGCGGTTATGAAGACTGCATTTTATACCCTTCGGGTTATCAGGCTAACACGGGAATAATCAAGTCGCTCTCGAGCATTTCTCCTTTAAACACATTCATAGTTTTCGACGAGCTTTCTCACGCATCTATTATAGACGGAGTAATGTCTTCCGGCGTCAAATTCAAAAGTTTTAAACATAATGATTTAGAACATCTCGAAAGCATATTGGGCAGGCATAAAGACTATAAAATAAAACTCGTCGTAACCGAGGGCGTTTTCAGTATGGACGGAGATATTCCCGACATACCCGGTATCTTAAGCATTGCAAGGCAATACGACGCCTTAAGCATAGTCGATGACGCCCATGCAACCGGAACCATCGGAGAAAAAGGAGGCGGGAGCTCAGATTTTCATAAAGTAAAACCCGATATAATCATAGGAACTCTTGGCAAAGCTCTGGCTTCAAACGGGGCTTTCGCCGTTTCGAGCAGGTTAATAATAGAATATTTAATTAATTTCGGCAGGGCATTTATATTTTCTACCGGCATACCGCCGTCTTCCGCCGCAGCGGCTCTATCTGCAATAGAGTTTATAATGGAAAACCGGTGGATAATTAAAACATTGCAGAATAACTCGGAATTTGCCCGCAAATACTTAAAAGAATCAGGGCTAAACACGCTGGATTCCTCGACCCATATAATTCCGATATTGATAGGAGACGAAGATAAATCCGTTTTAATAGAAAAAGAGCTTTTAAAAACCGACATTTACCTTAAAGCGGTAAGATACCCTGCAGTTCCTAAAAAAAGCGCCAGATTAAGGCTCGGTATAAATGCGGCGATAGACGGCTCAATACTTAAGAATGCATTAAAGGAAATAGCCGTTCAGGTCAAATTAACTTAGGCAATTGAATGTAAATCTATGATAGATAAAGATAAAGTTAAAAAAAATTTTTCCGAAGCCAAGGATTACGATAATCATACTTCTTATCATAATATAACCCTAAAAATGATATCTCAATCCATAAAAGATTATAATTGCCAAAAAACACGGCTTAATATACTCGATATAGGATGCGGAACGGCGCAGGGATATTTTGCCGTTAAGGACGCCGTTCCGGCAAATTCTTTCGATTATTTAGGTTTAGACATTGCCTTGGGCATGCTTAAAGAAGCAAAAAGGAAAATGGCCTGCGACGGCAGTGCGGCAAATAATGCACGCCTGATTTGCGGAGACGCCGAACTTATGCCCTTAAAACATAAAAAATTCCATATTATTTTTTCCAATATGACACTGCACTGGCTAAATAATATGGATTATTTTTTAAATATATGCAGTTCTTTGTTAAAAGACGATGGGATTATCATATTGTCTTTTCTAATTTTTGGAACGCTAAAGGAATTTGAGAAAAATTTTAAAACATTCGAAAACGAAAACCCGATAAAACTTCATAAGTTTCCGGAGTTAGAACGATTCAAAGAAAAAATAGGCATTGCGGGCTTAAAGATTAAATATTCCGAGGTCATAGAATATACGGAAACCGCGGGGTCGTCTTTGTATCTCCTAAAAAAAATAAATATGCTCGGAGCAAAAAATGCCGTTAACGAAAAAATATTGGGGGCAGGGTCATTGAGACGGAGACTGCTTGCTTACGATAAATATTACCGCAACGATAAAAATATGGTTTACTGCACATATAAAATTGCTTATTTAACGCTTGTGAAACAATAAAAAACCCTGAATAAATTATTAATCTATTCAGGGTTAAATTTTAATTTATAACTTTAGGATTTTTGCCGCTTATTTAACAGCCGCAAAATGGTCCCTTCTGTTTATCGCGTAACATACTCTAGTATGCGCTCTGCATAAAGGTTTTTCTTTTCCGTAGCTGATTGTTTTGAGTCTGTCTGCCGCAACGCCAAGGTCCTGAAGATATGCTTTGGCGGCATTAGCTCTTCTCCATCCAAGCGCAAGGTTGTATGCTTCCGAACCTCTTCTGTCGCAATTTCCCTGAATCTGAATAGCAACATTGGGATTATACTTAAGATAAATCGCATCTTTTTTAAGTATCATCTTATCGAGCGGGGTAAGGATAGATTTGTCGAAAGCAAAATGAATGTTGTTTGAATTGGCTTGAATATTGTAATTTGCAAGCCACGGATACTTTTTCATGTAAGAAGGCACCTGTGCGGCCTGAGGGGTCGTCGTCGCAGCAGCGGTCGGTTTTTGGGCCGGAGGCAGGGCGCTAGAGGACGTTTTTGTTACTTTCGGAGCGCATCCGGAAAGGACGGCGGAAACTCCGAAAACTAAACCGAGAATAGAAAGACCG
>JAKAKF010000166.1 GCA_021813595.1 bacterium | reverse complement strand
CACCTTATATTCAAGCCCGGCTCTTACCGTCGAGTATGCGCTCCTGCCTATTTCCTGAAAATCGCGGTCGGAACGGTAGCAAATTCTCGATAATTTTCCTATTAATTCGTCGGGCGAATCGTATCCAAACATTTCGGCGGTTCTTTTATTGACCAGAACAAAATGCCTTTCCCTGACAAGCGTAATACCGACTGAAGAATTATTGAGCATGGCGCCGTAAATTTTTTGCGTCTGCGTCGCTTTATTTTTTTCTTCCGCAAGACTTTTGACGTAATCTTCGGTTCTTATGAGCGAATTTCTGTATTCGGAAGCAAGCGACATAATAGATTCGGTAAGCTCGGAATTAGTCAAACCGGAAATTTCCGACAAAGAATCGAATTCGTGGTTTAAAACCTTTTTTATATATGCGTAAATAGCTGCCGCTTCCTTTTCTAAATTATTTTCAACGTTCATATTCCCAACCTTATCATTTTTTTTCTCAAACCTTCCCTCGTTATTCCCAGCATTTTCGAGGCGGCTGATTTATTCCAGCGGCATTTTTCGAGGGCTTTCTTGATTAAAATAGTTTCGTTTTCTTCGAAGCTTGCGGTTTGTTCGTCTTCCGCCGCTTTATCGTTTAACGGGCTGTATTTTCTTATATTGTCCGACAAATCTCCAAGAGCAATCCTGCCGGAAATATTTAACGCGACCGCTCTTTCTATCTCGTTTTCTAGCTCCCTGATGTTTCCGGGCCAGTCGTAATTAGTCAGCGCTTCTAATGCATCCGCGGTAAATTTTATATTGGTTCTTTCTAATTTTACGGCGTTGTTTTTTAAAAAATAGTTTGCAAGAACGGCTATGTCTTCTATTCTGTCACGCAGAGGCGGCATATTCAAATTTATTACGTTAAGCCTGTAAAATAAATCTTTCCTGAAATTTCCTTCCGCTATTTCCTTTTTTAAGTCTTTATTGGTAGCGGCTATTATTCTTACGTCGAACGGCACCGCCTTGGAACCGCCTACCGGAACTACCTCCCTGTCTTGAATCATCCTCAATACCTTAGACTGCCCTGAAAGCGGCATGTCTCCGATTTCATCCAAAAAAAGCGTGCCTTTATCGGCTTCTAGAACCCTGCCCCTGCGCTTATCGACGCCGGTCGCTACACCTTTTTCTATGCCGAACAGTTCGCTTTCAAATATGGATTCGGGTATGGCGGAACAGTTAACCGCTATAAAAGGTTTTTCCGCCCTTGCGCTGGAATAATGGATAGCTTTAGCCGCTAGCTCTTTGCCGGTACCGCTCTCTCCGGCTATAAGAACATTGGAAGAAATATCGGCTATCTTATCTATTTTATCCAATATATTTTTTACCTGACCGCTAATGCCTAATATTTTTTTGGGAGAAAATTTTTGCCTTAAATTTTGCTTTAAATTTGTATTTTCATTGATTATAATATCTTTTGCCGTATTAAGTTCTTTATTTTTTTCCTGAAGCTTATCTGCGCGTTCTTTTTCGATATTATAAAGCCTCGTAATTTCGATAGAATTTGCTGCATAGGAAGCTATAGTAGATAAAATTTTAAAGTCCGAAGAAACGTAATATACGGCATCTTTAAAAGAGCATACGTTTATAAGTCCGATATTTCTACCTTTTGTTTTTAATGGAACGGATATAAAAGAATAGGCGTCTTTCTCGATATTTTCGTTGATAATTTCGCCTTTCCCGCTCTTAAAAACCTTGGAGTTGATTTTTTCTATATGTTTTTTATATTCGGCGCCGTTATAATTTTTTCCGTATGAAGACAAAATATTCAATGCATTATCAGCCTCGTTAAAAATTATTATCGAAGCATACTCGAATTTAATGAGTTTTAAAAGTTCGGCTATAATAAAATCGGCTATTTCCGCCGGTTTAGGACACAAAGACATCAGATCGTTAATATTATACAGCAAATCGTATTCTTTGTATTTCTGGAGTATTTCTTCGGCAAGCGACCTCTGCACCGACCATGACCGTATATAACTCGACAGGATTCCCGCCGCACCCTCCGCTCCGCGTTTTCCCGAAACTCTGCCGATTTCTTTTCCGTCTATTTTGATAGGGAAAAAATGAGATTTTGCGGCAGGGATATCCCCTGCGACCACAACTCCTGAGCTATCTAAAACGGAAATCGGCTCTGAAGAAATATCGGCTATATTTTCCAATAAAGCAGAGTTTTCTTTTTTTGAAAAAAATTTTTTTAAATTATATTCTTTCATTCGCTTAATTGTAATATTAAAACTGTATCTGGGCTTTTTTTGCTCCTGCTTCTTCCTTGACCCACATAAGCATTTTTTTTGACCTTTGACACCAGTCTCTTACGTCGTTTTCAAAAGTTGAACAGTCGGCAATAATTTCTATTATATCCCCCGCTTTCATTTTTATTGCCGAAGCCGTGATTTTTAAAATAGGCTGGGGACATTTGAGTCCTCGTGCGTCGATTGTCTGAGTAGGCATTTTTAAATCCTCCGTTTTCTACAATTAATTCATTTATAAATTTATAATTAATTATAAATGATTATATCGTCTAATTCAAATAATTAATATTTTTTTTAATAATTTAATTTTTAATAATTTTTAAAGGGCCTAATTTTTTAACCGCTTCGACGGTTTCGTTTATTACCGAAACAAATCGGTCGCCCTCGCCCGCCGATACGTAATCGAAACGGCATCTTTCTTCTTCTATTCCGAACTGTTTGAGCAAGCGCAATAACAGTCTGTGCCTTTGAACCGCCCTATAGTTGCCTTCTTTATAGTGGCAGTCCCCAGGATGGCATGCAAGAATCATAACGCCGTCTGCCCCTTTTCGAAAAGCGTCCAGAATAAACTGAGGGTCTATCCTTCCGCTGCACATAACTTTAATTACGTTTACGTTAGGGGAATACTGCTTTTGGGCAGCTCCGGCTTTATCCGCTCCGGCATAAGAGCACCAGTTGCATAAAAAACCGATTATTCTGGGTTCAAAAATCTCCGTTGTTTCTGAAATGTCAGGTTTTTCCTTTGTTTCCGGTTTGCCCATTTTTTCAATACCCTGTGCGTTATAATTAATATTTTCATTAATCGGCTCATTAATCGGCATTATGTTTTCCATTCAAGCTTTCTCCTCTTCTTAAAAGGTTATATATTTTCCATGACATTTCGCATCGGAAAAGGTGTCATATTTATTTTCCGCAAATAAACTTTACATAAATACAGATAAAAAATTCAATTTTTACGCAGATTACAAATTAATTGAGCATTACGTATACGGAAAATAAATCTGACACCTTTTCCTATATATTTTCGTTACGCAAGCATAAGTCCTATTTCGGCAAATATTTCTTCATTAGTAAACCCGCTAGCCTTTATAGCAGACGACGGGCATGCTGCAGCACAGGTTCCGCATCCCTGACACAGCAGTTCGTTTACGAAAGATGCTTCTTTCTCTTCGTCGAACGATATTGCCTTATATGGACATACTCCTATGCAGACCTTACATCCTGAGCACCTTTCCTGTGCAACCGCGGCGGATATCGGGTCGATAGAGAGCTTTTTCCCCGCAACAAGGCCGGAAAGAACATATCCGGCAGCCGCCATGCCTTCGCTCATCGCCTCCTTTATATCCATGGGCGAATGACAGCTTC
>JAKAKF010000083.1 GCA_021813595.1 bacterium | reverse complement strand
TCCGATCTAAGAAAATAGAAAAAGTCAGGGTTTCCGAAGCTTTCGACATATTAGTCAGGGAAGAGAGCGAAAGGCTCGTAGATAACGATAAAGTAGTCCAGAACGCTATTCAAAGAGTCGAAAATTCGGGCTTGATATTCATAGACGAGATAGACAAGATAGCTTCAAGGGAAAAATCTTACGGTCCGGATGTTTCGAGGGAAGGAGTCCAGAGGGATTTACTGCCGATAATAGAAGGCTCAAACGTTATGACTAAGTACGGAATAGTCAAAACCGACCATATTTTATTCATAGCCGCAGGCGCTTTCCACGTTTCCAAACCTTCTGACTTAATTCCCGAACTTCAGGGAAGATTTCCTATCAGGGTCGAGATGGACTCTCTGTCTAAAAAAGAATTCGTCAGAATATTAACGGAACCCAAAGGAGCCTTAATTAAACAGTATATAGAACTCCTTAAAACGGAAAACGTCGCATTAAACTTTACGGACGACGGCACAGAAAGAATCGCCGAAATTGCCGAAGAAGTCAACCTTAAAACCGAAAATATAGGAGCCAGAAGGCTTCATACGATTTTAGAAAGGGTTATGGAGGATGTTTCTTTCGAAGCTCCTTACAAGACCGCAAAAAAAGTTTTAATAAATAAAAATTATATAGACGAAAGGCTTAAGGATATAATAAAAGACGAAGACCTTTCGAGGTATATACTTTAATAAGGAATAATGTTTATAAATTATTATAATTATGGAAGAATATATAAAAAAAGCTAAGGTTTTGCTCGAGGCTCTGCCTTACATCCAGAAGTTTGCTTCAAAAACTTTCGTGATAAAATTCGGCGGTTCGATAGCAGCGGACAAAGAATTAAAAGAGAGTTTTATTAAAGATATTATTCTTTTAAAGCTTGTCGGAATAAATATAATTATCGTTCACGGAGGCGGCAAAGAAATAGACGGTCTTTTGGCAAAGCTGAATATAGGCGTAAATTTTCACGAAGGACACCGGATTACCGACGAAAATACAATGGAAGTCGTCGAAATGGTTTTATCGGGTAAAATAAATAAAGACCTGGTCGCTCTCATAAATAAATTTGGAGGACGCGCCTGCGGTTTGTCAGGCAAAGACGGGAATCTTATTACGGCTAAAAAGTTCAAAACCGAAAAAATAGACCTCGGTTTTGTCGGCGAAGTCAAACATGTGGATAAAAAAATACTGCTGACGCTCGACCCGTCTTTTATTCCGGTAATTGCTCCCGTAAGCATGGACGACGAAGGCAGAACGCTTAATATTAATGCGGACCTCGTCGCGTCCGCCGTAGCGGCGGAGCTCGAAGCCGAAAAACTTATAATATTATCCGACCGGGACGGGCTTTTAAACGCGGATAACGAGCTTATCTCTTCCGTTAAAACGACGGACGTTAAAAATATGATTAAAGAAGGGGTTATTTACGGAGGAATGATACCTAAAGCAAATTCCTGCGCGGATGCTGTAAAGCGGGGCGTTAAAAAAGTCCACATAATAAACGGTTCCGTTCCGCATGCGGTTTTACTGGAAATATTTACCAAGAAAGGAATAGGAACCCAGATTTCAAATTGACGGTTAATAAATAAAATACTGGATTCCCGCTTTTGCGGGAATGACGACAGACGCAATTAAAGGTAAACAAAATGAATACGAAAGAACTTACTAATAAGTATATAATGAACACATACGGCAGATTCGATTTAACGCTTGTTAAAGGGGACGGCTGTATTTTATACGACGAAAACGGAAAGCAGTATATAGATTTTGCCTCCGGAATTGCCGTAAATAATTTAGGATACAATAATCATGCGATAAATTCCGCCTTAATAGACCAGATAAAAAAATTAATACACGTATCCAACTATTTTTATACCGAACCTCAGGCTTTGCTTGCGGAAAAACTTTGCAAGAATTCGTTTGCGGATAAGATTTTTTTCTGCAACAGCGGAGCCGAAAGCGTAGAAGGGGCGATTAAACTTGCAAGAATATACGCCGGTAAATTTTCAAAAAGAGGACACAAAGTAATAGCGATGCAGAATTCTTTTCACGGCAGGACTTTCGGAGCGCTTTCGGCAACGGGACAGGATAAGTACCACAAAGGTTTCGAGCCTCTGCTCGAAGGCTTTGCCCATGTAAAATTCAACGATTTTTCCGCCGTAGAGAAATTAATCGACGGAGCCGGCGGGGAAGACTATTGCGCCTTGATAATAGAACCGGTGCAGGGAGAAGGCGGCGTTAATATAGCCGATAAAGAATATATAAAATCTTTAAGGTATTTAACCGCAAAAAACGATATAGTTTTAATATTCGACGAGGTTCAGGTAGGGCTAGGCAGAACCGGAAAGCTTTTCGCCTATATGAATTACGGCGTGGAGCCGGATGTTATGACGCTTGCCAAACCTCTTGCGGGGGGACTTCCCATAGGGGCTGTGCTGGCAAAAGATAAAATAGCGAAAGCTTTCGAACCCGGCAACCATGCTTCGACCTTTGGGGGAGGGCCGGTAGTAACCGCGGCGGCGAATGCCTTTATCGACGAAATAACCAAGGAAGGTTTTCTTGACGAAGTTTTAAAAACGGGTGATTATATAAAATCCAAATTAGACGAATTAAAGCTCGATTTTCCGGAATTTATTAAAGACGTTAGAAACATCGGATTAATCGGCGCAATAGAATTTTACGAGTTCAAGGCAAAAGACATAGCCGTTAAATTAATCGAGGAAGGATTTTTGACGACGGCGGTACAGGATAAAATATTAAGGCTTACGCCCCCGCTGATTATCAAAAAAGGCGACGTCGATTTATTGGTAGAATCCGTCGTTAAGGTTCTTAACGGCCATTATAATAAATGAGGCAAACCGCCCCGGCAGGCTTAAGCCTGCCGCCCCTCCTTTAAGAAGGAGTGGAGTTTGGTGGTTTAAATAACCGTATTTTTTTGTAAACATTGACTCTTTTAAACCACATTCCTTTTTAAGGAGTGGAGCAAGGCTTCGGTAATAGGCATTATTTATAAATTTAATTTTTTAACTCCCCTCATTTTTAAGGAGGGGAGTCCGTCAGGGCGGGGTGGTTATATAAATTATGAGTCATGTGAGAAATTTTTTATCGGTTTATGACTTTACGAAGGACGAAATATACGAAGTTCTTTTGAGATCCGCTGTTTTAAAGGCGGAAAGGGGTGCAAAAAACGCCTGCCTCGAAGGCAAAAAAATCGGCATGATATTTGAGAAATCCTCTACGAGAACCAGGGTATCTTTTGAAGTCGGCATTGCCGAATTAGGCGGATATCCTATTTTTATGTCGTCGAGAGACCTTCAGTTAGGCAGGGGCGAGCCTATAAAAGATACCGCAAGGGTTTTAAGCAGGTATTTGGACGGCGTTATAATAAGAACGTTCGGACAGGAAAGAATAGAAACTTTTGCGCGGTATTTCGAAAAACCAGTAATTAACGGACTTACGGATTTATATCATCCAGCCCAGATATTAACCGATATATTTACGGTTTACGAGATAAAAAAGGGCGGAGCCGGCGTTATAGAAAATTTGAAAATAGTTTATTTCGGAGATGCCAACAATATGGCAAATTCATGGGTAAGCCTTCAGGCGGCGCTCGGCTTCGAACTCGTGCTGGCTA
>JAKAKF010000275.1 GCA_021813595.1 bacterium | reverse complement strand
TTTAATCGAAGTCGAAGGAACCGTTGTAGAGCCGCTTCCTAATGCAATGTTTAGAGTCGAATTGGAAAACGGATATAAAGTGCTTGCTCATATATCGGGTAAAATGCGTATGCATTATATTAAGATTCTAGCGGGCGACAAAGTGACCGTACAGTTATCGCCGTATGATTTAACAAGAGGGCGAATTATTTTCAGAGGAAAGTAAATAAATATAATAAAATAACGGGGGCAGATTTTAAATCTGTTCCCCTAACAAATAAAAAGGAGCCGGAAGTGAAAGTAAGGTCGTCTGTTAAAAAAATATGCGATAAATGCAAAGTTATCAAGAGAAAGGGAGTCGTAAGAATTATCTGCGAAAACCCTAAACATAAGCAGCGTCAAGGTTAATAAGATATACAAATTAGCATATATAAATATGTGGAGGATAAATAATGGCAAGAATATCGGGAATAGATTTACCAAAGAATAAAAGGATTGAAATAGCTTTAACTTATATTTATGGTATAGGCCGCGCATTGTCGAACAGCATTCTGGGAAAAGCCGGCGTTGCAATAGATACCAAAGTGAAAGATCTTACGGACGTTCAAGTAAATAATATAAGACAGCAGATAGACAGCGAATTCAAAGTTGAAGGCGATTTAAGAAGGGAAGTTCAGATGAATATAAAAAGGCTGATCGATATTGGCAGCTATAGGGGTTTAAGGCATAAAAAAGGATTGCCGGCGAGAGGTCAGAGAACCAAAACAAATGCTAGGACAAGAAAGGGGCCGAGAAAGTCCACTATAGCGGCGGCAAAAGCCAAATAAGCGCTAATTGATTATAAAGTTCTTGAGTAATATATAATAATTATTAATTTAATGAGGATACTAAGAGGTATAAATGGCTAACGTAAAAAAAAATGCCCCAAAAAAAAAGAAGGATAAAAAAAATATTCAAAATGCGATTGCTCATATAAAATCGACATTTAATAATACTATTGTGAGCATTACGGATTTAAGCGGAAACGTCCTTGCTTGGGCAAGCTCCGGAACAAGCGGATTCAAAGGGTCAAGAAAAAGTACTCCGTATGCCGGACAGGTTGCCGCAGAGCAGGCCGCTAAAAAAGTGTCTGATTATGGTGTCGCAAACGTCGAAGTTTATATAAAAGGTCCCGGCGGCGGTAGGGAATCAGCCCTTAGAGCGCTTCAAAGTTCGGGCTTTAATATAACATTAATTAAAGACGTTACGCCTATACCCCATAACGGATGCAGACCGCCGAAAAGGAGAAGGGTTTAAGTTTAATATTTTAGATTATTATTATAATTTGGACAAATTTATATATTAAGTAATATTGAAATAATGAGGTGAAAAATTGGCTAAATACAACGGACCGGTTTGTAAGTTGTGCAGGAGGGAAGGCGGGAAGCTTTTTTTAAAAGGCGACAGATGTTTTTCGGATAAGTGCGCCTATGATAAAAGAGAGTATGCTCCGGGAGAGCATAAGGGTATAAGGAGAAAATTATCCGAATATGGAGAGCAGTTAAGAGAAAAACAAAAGCTAAAAAGAACATACGGTCTTATGGAGAAGCAATTTAAAAAGACATATAAAACTGCCGAAAGAATGAAGGGTATAACGGGAGAAAATCTGCTTTCTTTGTTAGAAAGGAGATTGGACAACGCAGTTTATACTCTAGGCTTTGCCGTTTCAAGAAAATTAGCGAGGCTCTTAATAACCCACGGACATTTTTTAGTTAACGGTAAAAAAGTAAATATACCGTCTTATGTTTTAAAACCGGGAGAGCAGATAACTATCTGCGAAAAAAGCAGAAAATGCGAAATTATAAAAAATTCGTTAGAGTCTGCGGTAAGAAAAACGCGCCCCGAATATTTCGAGGCTAATATAGACGCGTATCAGGGAACGTTAAAAAGTATTCCCGAAAGAGACGAAATTATATCTACGGCAAATGAAAAGCTTATAGTAGAACTTTATTCTAAATAAGCGCCGAATAATAATTTTTTGGAGGCGATATGAAAAATAATTGGCTTTCGCTTATTAAGCCAAAGAAGATAGAATTTGAAAAGGACACATATACCGATTATTACGGAAAACTTATCGTGGAACCGTTGGAAAGGGGTTTTGGAACGACTGTCGGCAATGCTTTGCGCAGGATCCTTTTATCATCTATTGCAGGATATAAAATATCGGAAGTTAAAATAGAAGGGATATCTCACGAGTTTTCCTCAGTACCCGGTATAACTGAAGACGTCACTGAGATTATATTAAATTTAAAGGATATAGATTTTAATATAACATCCGACGAGCCTGAATATGTATATATAGACATAGATAGAGAAGGAGACGTTTATGCGTCGGATATTAAGACGTCTCAGAATGTAGAAGTGGTAAACAAAGAAAAAAAGATTTTAACTATTGCCAAGGGCGGTAGTTTTAAGGCTCAAATGCTTGTAACCGGTGGAAGAGGTTATGTTCCTAGCGAGCTTAATATTAGAGAAGATGCTCCTATAGGAACAATTTCTCTTGACGTTTCGTTTTCGCCGGTAAAAAAAGTTACAATGGATGTTTCGTATGCGAGAGTCGGGGGAATTACCGATTACGACAAGCTTATAATGGAAATATTTACAAACGGCTATATAACCCCGGAAGATGCTCTTACCTCAGCTTCTTTAATTTTGCAGGATCAGATTTCGGTTTTTGCTACATTTGAAGAAATGGACCAGTTATACGAAAAGAAAGCCCAGCCGGAAACGGAAAAGCCTTCGGAAAACCAATTAAACGAGAATTTACTTAAAAACGTAGATGAGCTTGAGCTTTCCGTCAGGTCTGCAAATTGTCTTAAAAATGCAAATATAAAAACGATTTATGAACTGGTTCAGAAAACCGAAGGAGAAATGCTTAGAACAAAGAATTTCGGAAGGAAATCACTTAATGAAATAAAAGAAGTTTTATCCACGATGGGATTGAGCTTTGGTATGAAATTAGATAGCGCCTCCGTTTCAAAACAGGAAAAATAATTTGTTAAATTATATATTCAGAGGTTAAAATGCGTCACGGAAAAATCAAAACCAGATTAAACAGAACTTCGTCACATAGGGCTGCTCTTTTAAGGAATATGGCTTCTTCTCTTATCGAATTCGAAAGGATAGAGACGACTTTGCCTAAAGCAAAAGTTTTAAGAGGGTATGTTGAAAAGCTTATTACGCTCGGAAAGTCGGATACTATCGCGAGGCGTCGTATTGCATTCTCTCGCTTAAGAAGCAAGAATGCTACGACAAAACTTTTTAAGGAATTAGGACCGAGATTTGTCGATAGGCCCGGAGGCTACGTTAGAATTATCAAAACAGGGTACAGAGCCGGAGATGCAAGTCCATTAGGGCTTATAGAATTCATTTCAAAAGAAGAAAAAAAATCATAAAACAAATTAAGGTAATTTAAGCTGGCATAGACTATGATAAAGAAAAAAAATGTGATATAATTCTCTTTATTATGCCCCTTACGCCAATATTAAATTACGACGATGTTTTAAAGACGCCCGAACAATTCAACATTATTCCCCTTATTTATGAAATAAGCGGAGATATGGATACGCCTATATCCATATTTTCTTCTTTCCACCAAGAAAAGTGCGCATTTTTTTTTGAAAGCACAGAAGGCGTAGGGAAATGGGGAAGATATTCTTTTATATGT
>JAKAKF010000008.1 GCA_021813595.1 bacterium | reverse complement strand
TTCGGGATGCCTGACGAACGGCAGATGAAAATGCAAAACGGGCAGCCACTTGCCCGTAATATTATCCTTGTCGCGCATAACAATCCTCTTTTTATACAAATTTATATAACCTTAAATCACCGTTATAAATTTATTTGCTGGATTCCTGCCTACGCAGGAATGACTTTATAGGCATTTAATTTTAACCCAACGAGCGTCCATTGGCGTCCGCATCAAAGACATGCTTTGATAGACGCGGAGCGTCATTCCCGCGAAAGCGGGAATCCAGTCTTTACTACATTGTTGAATCAGTTTTAATAACTTCTAACGGTGATTTAAGGTATAAAATAAATTACGTATTTTCCTTAAGGCGCCGTTATTTTATTCCTTCGCCGGAAGCGGTAATGCCAGCGGCGGAACCCGAAAATCCAGAGCCGGAACTTATAATATTGACGGGAAGCCTTTTTCCGCCGGGTATGCTTTCCGTAGCCCCTATAAGAACGGTTGCTTTAGATATTTTTCTTTCCATTTTTAATTTAGGCAGTTTTTGCGATAAGCATGAAGGAGGCCAGACCGGGCTTCTCGCTATAAAAATAAAATCTCCCCTTTCCGTCAGATATCCTATCTCCACCCATGTCTGCGACAGTTCCAAACCCTCGGGGAAAATAATATACCTGCTTCCGAAACGGCCGTCGAGAACATCATACCACAGCATATCAGTATCTTTATAAACCCTGAGTATAGGCTTTGAAGTTTGCGATTCCGGTTTTTTTCTGAATCTCCAGACGACCTGCCTTACGCTAGGCTTCTGAAAATAAATTCTTACTGAACTTTCGCCGCTAATCTCTGCCGGCTCTCCGACTTCAAGCACGGGAATATTTTCGGACGGGCTGAGCAGGCTCCAGTTAAGGGACATTAAATCGACCTCTTCGCTTATATTTCTTTCCTGGACGGCGTATTCGGTTTCGCATATCCCGGCAATGTTTCCCGATAAAACGCCTGTTTCCGATGTTTTAGCTTTCGTTTCCGGTTCGGTTTTTTCGGCATATTGTTGAATTTTTTCTTTTTCTTTTGCGGCTTTTACTTTTGCGGGCTTAATTTTAGCTTCGGGAGCGGCTTCGGCTTTTTCTTCAGGTTTTGCTTCAGGTTTTTCTCTAAGCTGTTTTACCGTTTTTGAGACTGGCTTTCCCTCCGTCGGTTTGAGCGCTTTTTTGGCCGCTTTTACTGCCGCCGCAGGCTTGTTTTCCGTTAAAACGGCTTCCGCGATTTTACTTAATTTTTTAACGGCGGGAGTTTTAACGAATTCGCTTTTTACTGCTTTATGGGTATCGAAATTATAATTAAAAACCTCGAAATCGAAAAAATTCGGCTTGCGCCCGCCTATTAAACTGTAATTTACTATATCTATGCCGAAGTTTTCTTCTACGCGCCCGAAAAGAGCATCTCCAAGTCCTATAAGGTCTTCGATGCCGCCGCCGGTTAAATCCGCTCCGCCGGAAAATATAATACAGCCGGCGAATACAGGGGTAAATAAGCTGGAAAGCCGTCTGCGGTTATATTTTAAGCTGTCTTCGGCCGCTTTTTTTTCTAATTTTTCGATGAGTTTGTTTTTCTTTTTTTCGTCGGGATTTTTTGAATAAATAATTCTGCCGGCTTTAGATTTAGCTTCTATTATTATTTCGGGGTCAAAAATAACGGTAATCTGGAAATCGCCTTTCATTTTCGGTCACCTTTTCGGGAAAATTGAATATTGCTGAAGCATTTAATACTAAATTATACTATATACAATAATATCATAAAAATTTGCTTTTTCAATTACTTTAAATAAAAAAAATTTTATATAAAATAAATATTGTCTAAAAGCCTTACGCCTTTAAACCTGACGGCCGCCAGTAAAATATCCCCGCATTCGGCATTCGGCTTCCCGCCGTTCAGCCCTTCATCCGTAATTTTGGCATAATCTATCGCAAACCCGGCGTTTATTAATTCTTTTATAACGAAAGAAGTTAATTTCTCGGACGATTTTTCGCCGCCTTTAAATAAATCAGCGGTCTTTTTTAACGCGCCGTAAAACGCGCATGCCTTTTTTTTGTCCTCTTCGCCTAAATAAACGTTTCTGGAACTCATCGCCAATCCGCATTTTTCCCTGACCGTTTCTACCGGAATAATTTTAACGCCTAAGAAATAATCTTCCGCCATCTTTTTAATCAAAACATACTGCTGATAATCTTTCAGCCCGAAAAAAGCAAAATCGGGAGCTGCTATGCGGAACAGCTTCATAACTACGGTAAGAACGCCCTGAAAATGCTCCGGCCTGAAAACCCCTTCTAACGTTCCCGAATATTTAGGGTTTATTAAGAAGGTTTCGGTATTTTTAACGATGTCCGAATGCGGATAAAAAAGGCAGGATACGTTCATATCGGACAACATTTCCGCGTCTTTTTCAATGTCCCTCGGATAATTGTCGAAATCCTCGTTGGGCGCAAACTGCAGAGGATTTACGAATATGGAAACTACCGTTTCGCCGTACTTTTTAGCTTCTTCGACAAGTTTTTTATGTCCGTCGTGCAGCTTGCCCATAGTCGGAACGAAAGCGACCTTCTTCGACGCTTTTTTTAGATTCCGCGAAAACTGCTTCATTTCATCAATATCTGTTATAATTTTCATTTCCCTCTCCTGCCGCGCCGTAAACTATGCCGCCCCCTACCGCTACTTTTAATATATCCGCTTTATCTAACGAAATAACGGCATCATAGATATTTTCTTGATTTAAAATCATGTCTTCCGGTATTTTAAAAACGGTAAAATCCGCATACGAACCCGGTTTTAAGGTTCCGGTAACCCCATTGAAAGAAACGGCCTTCGCGCCGCCTTCCGTAGCCATATAAAACAGCTCTTTCGCATTTACTTCGGGATGGATTTTTTTTGCGTACTTAATTTCGTCTAAAATATTTAAGGATTTATTGGAAAAAAGACCGTCGGTCCCCAAAGAAACGGAAATTCCTTTTTCTATAATTTTTTTCAGAGGGAGTTTTTCGGAATTAAAAAAAGCGTTGCTTCTCGGACAGTGGATGATATCCGCACCGGTTTCTTTTATTATATCTATATCTTCGCCGCTTACCCCGTTTGCGTGTATTAAGGACGTATTCTGAGCCAGAATTTTTAAATAATAAAGATAGGAAACCGGCGATAAGAAAGTTGCCTGCGGAACCGAAAATTTAGAAAGATTAAGCGCCGGTAAAAGATTTTCGGCAATATCTCCGCCGTTTCCGGCTATAAAAGCCTTTTCGGATGCATGCTCCGCACAGTGGACCGCTACTTTAAGCTTTAATCTTTCGTTCGCTTTTAATATTTCTTTGAATAAACTTTCGGATACGGAATATACTGAATGGGGAGAAATTCCGGGAGAAAAATATTTTTCGTTTTTTTTAAAGGCTTCGGCATTATTTTTAACAAAATTTTTAAATTCTTCTATTCTTTGACCGGCATAAGAAGGGTCGAGCCCCCTTAATTCTATAAAACCTTTAACTCTGGGAGCGGATTTAGCGCGCCCCGTTATACCGGTTAAATCGCAGAAAGAAACCGGGTCTATAATATCGCCTATCGTTGTAGTTCCGCTTTCGATAAACTCTTTAAACGCTTTAAGCCTTAAGTTTGCCGTTTCTTCGCAGTTTAAGGACTTGCGTTTTTCTATCAGGGACAGAACCCAT
>JAKAKF010000074.1 GCA_021813595.1 bacterium | reverse complement strand
CGACATCTTCCCCCCCCATTTTTCTTATTTAAAAAATTAATATTAATTTAATAATACAAAATAGAAATATTTTTTTCAATATATTTTTATATAACGTTGATATTGATAATTTTTTTCGTTTATTTTATAATTATTTTATGGACTCAAAAGAAAAAAATATAAACGATTTGACATTCGAGGAAGCCCTGAAAAAATTAGAAGAAAATGTTTTAAACCTTGAAAAAGGAGATCTCGGCCTTGACGAATCTATAATAATTTACGAAGAGGGAATAAAATACTCGGATTATCTCCTTAAAAAGCTGGACTCCGCAGAAAAAAGGGTCGAAGAATTAAGCGCAAAAGAAGATGAAGGCGGCGTACGGCCTTCTTTAAATACCGAACCTCTAAATATATGAACGACTTAGCGCTATATATCGAAAACGGCAAGAAATTAATCGACGAGTTCATTAAAGCCCATTTTATAAAAAAGCATTACGATAAAAAATTTCCGCATAACAAATTTTCTCTTGCGGACGCTATGCTTTACACCCTGACCATGCCGGGCAAAAGAATAAGACCTATAATTCTTTTGCTTTCCGCCGAAAGTTTAGGTTTTTATGATAAAAAAAAATTGCTGCCCTTCGCTTCTTCCCTTGAACTTATACATTCTTATTCTTTAATACATGACGACCTGCCTTCGATGGACAACGACGATTTGAGAAGAGGGAAGCCCACAAGTCATATAGTATTCGGAGAGGCTACGGCGATACTTGCGGGAGATGCCCTACTCGCCGAAGCTTTCGTTATGCTCTCGGACAAAGATTATATCGAAGAATTCGATCCTGTAAAAATTATAGAAATCGTAAGTGAGTTTTCCTGCGCCGCCGGAGCAGGCGGACTCGTAGAAGGACAGTTTCACGACGTTAATTCTTTCGGCGAGCATTTAGATTTTGAAAAAATTGAATATATAAACGAAAAAAAAACGGCTAGCCTTATTGCTTCCGCCTGCGCGGCAGGGGCGATATTATCCGGCAATGACGAGAAGACCGTATCGGAATTCAGAAAATTCGGCGGCTATATCGGAATGGCTTTTCAAGCTGTCGATGATGTTCTCGGAATTACTGGAAATAAAGAAATTTTAGGAAAAACGGCCGGCATAGACCGAATAAACAACAAGCTCACTATGGCTGAAAATATAGGGCTCGAAAGGACTCGCAAATTAATTGAAGAATACAATAAAAAAGCAATGGCGCACTTAGAAAAAACCGGCGCGGAAACCGGTATGTTCATAGAATTAATAAAATATCTTACGGACAGGATAAATTAGAAATATAAATACCTATAATGTTCTTAGAAAAAATAAAAAATCCGAACGACCTTAAAACGTTGCGTCTCGAAGATTTAGAAACGCTTGCGGCAGAACTTAGGGAGGAAATTATATCCGTATGCTCTAAAAACGGCGGACATATCGCTTCCAGTCTTGGCGTCGTCGAACTGACGATTGCAATTTTAAAATCTTTCGATATAGAAAATGCAGATAAAATAATATGGGACGTCGGACATCAGTCTTATCCGTATAAAATACTTACGGGAAGAAAAGATATATTTCATACTCTCAGAAAATTACACGGAATATCCGGTTTTCCGTCAATTGCTGAAAGCAGATACGATTTCTTCGGAACCGGACATGCCGGGACGTCTATCTCGGCCGCGCTAGGTATGAGCGCCGCAAAGGATTTAAACGGCGAAAACGGGGTTAAAGGAGACGGGAGGATTATAGCCGTTATAGGCGACGCGTCCATATCTAACGGTTTGGCACTTGAAGGTTTAAATAACGCCGGTTCCCTAAAAAAAGACGTTATCGTCATATTAAACGATAACGAAATGTCCATATCTAAAAACGTCGGCGCAATTTCCAATTATCTCAACAGAATAATGAGCGGAAATTTTTATCAGGGGCTTAGAAAAGAAGCCGAAAAAATGCTGAATTTCATTCCTTTATTCGGAACTCAGATGGCGAGACTAGTTTCGAAATTCGAGGAATCTTTCAAAAACCTCATAGGACCGGGCATAATATTCGAAGAACTGGGTTTTACTTATATAGGACCTATAGACGGACACAATATACTCTATCTTTTAGATTCTTTTGAAAATATAAAAAAAATAAAAAAACCTATTCTTCTGCACGTTATTACTAAAAAGGGAAAGGGATACGAACCCTCGGAAAAAAATCCCTCTATTTTTCACGGAATTTCCGCTTTCGACAAAAATACCGGATTGACGCTTAAAAAATCGGGAAACGTATCCTACGGCGAAACCGCTTCGGACTTTCTTATAAATATAGCGGAAAATAACGCTAAAATAATAGCCGTTACGGCAGCTATGCCAGACGGAACCGGCCTTTCCAAATTTTCGAAGGTATTTCCAGATAGATTCTTCGACGTCGGAATAGCCGAAGAACATGCGGCGACTTTTGCGGCCGGAGCCGCAGCTAACGGATTAAAACCTTTCGTCTTTATATATTCAACTTTTCTTCAGCGTTCTTTAGACCAGATAATTCACGATATATGCCTCCAGAACCTTCCGGTCGTTTTCTGCATCGACAGGGCAGGTATCGCAGGAGAAGACGGCGCCACCCACCAGGGAATATTCGACATATCGTTTTTAAATTTTATACCGAACATGATTTTTATGTCCCCGCGCAACGAATATGAACTTATGAGGATGCTTAAAAGCTCGGTTTCTTATAATAAGCCAACCGCGATAAGATATCCTAAAGTAGAAATACCGCATTTCGATATTCCCGAAGAAAAAACCCTTCCGGTTATAAGAGAAGGGGAATTCGAGATTCTGATAGACTCGCTTCAAAACTTTGTAATAAGCGTCGGCGCTCCTCATACCGAAATTTTAAATGATATATTGACTGAAATAAATAAAGATGCCGCGGAAGAAGAACAAAAAATTGGCCTTATAGACGCAAGATTTATATCGCCTATTTCCGAAGAATTAATCGCCAAAATAAAAACCGCAAAAAAAATTATGACGGTAGAAGAAAACGTCGAATTTTCCGGTTTCGGAGCAAAGATTCTCACCGTCTTGAGCAGGAATTCGCGCCTGTCCGGTTTAGAATATAAAATTTTATCTCTGGGAAATAATTATATAGAACACGGCTCCCGCAGCGAACTTCTCGCAATCTCCGGATTTTCTAAGGAGAAATTATACGATTCCGTCAGCGGATTTTTTAATATAAACTGTGAAAAAAATAAGATTAGATATTCTTCTCTCTGATGCGTCTTCGGCTTTCGATTTAACGAGAACAAAAGCGGCGTCCCTGATAATGGAAGGTATGGTTTCTGTAAACGGTTCCGTATGCACTAAACCTGGAACTCAGGTAGACAGGGAGAGCGTAATAACGATAAAAGAATTAAATCCTTACGTATCCAGGGGCGGTTTGAAACTAAAAGGTGCATTAACGGATTTCAATCTTGACGTCAAATCAAAAAGAGCGATAGATATAGGCGCTTCTACGGGGGGATTTACCGACTGCCTTTTAAAAGAAGGAGCGGATTTTGTTTACTGTATAGACGTAGGCTACGGCCAGCTTCATTACTCCTTAAGAAATAATCCTAAAATCAAAAATTTGGAAAATATAAATATAAAATATTTAACTTTTGAAGACATAGGAGAAGAACTCGACCTTGCCGTTTGCGACGCATCTTTTATATCTCTTACCAAAA
>JAKAKF010000174.1 GCA_021813595.1 bacterium | reverse complement strand
GATGCGGGAGCTCCGCCTTCAGAAATAATAGGCGGTTATTGTTATAAAGTAAGCCATTTCAGGGATGAACCGTGCGATCCCCTCCTGGAATCCTGCTCAATAGAAGAGGTAATTAAAAAAGGCAAAACGGTTAAAGTCATACACGGCCATTATGGACAGCAAAGTCGAGAAATGGCGGTAGAAATAAATTCTTCTCCTTTTTTAGACGCCTCAACGGGAAAAAAATATGCCGTAGAGGTTTTAAGGTCCCTGGGGAACGGTTCTAACGCCCATCTAAAATTCAATCTTTCGCAGAGACTTTCCGAAGTAGGTCTTTTAGCCGAAGGGGTTGCCCATGAAATAAATAATCCGCTGAATAATATTCTTGCATCGATAGATATGATAAAAATGTGCGCGGAAAGCAGCGGCCTTACCCAGAACGCGGCTCTCGCAAACGTAATGAAAGAAGGCGGTTGCGATATAAAAAAATATTTCGATTTAATGAAGCAGGAAATTGAAAGATGCAAAGATATTACAAAAAAACTGCTTATATTATCCAGCCCGGTTTCAAATTCTACCGATATAGTAAGCGTCAATAATTCACTGGAAGAAAGTCTTACCCTCCTATCCTTTACAGCAAACAAAAAAAATATTATGATAAAGAAAAACCTTGCCGCGAATATTCCTTTAATAGGTTTTTCCGAAGCGGGTTTAAGGCAGGTTTTATTAAATATAGGACTTAATGCCATACAGGCCGTCGATGAAAATTCCGGGATAGTTTATTTTATAACCAAAAAAATAAATGAATATATTTACATAATAATAATAGATAACGGTCACGGTATTGCGCAGGAAGATATCAAGAGAATATTCGACCCGTTTTTTTCCAAAAGTAAAAATTCCGCGGGCACCGGCCTGGGACTTTCTATATCCTTAAGCATTATTAAATCCCTCGGAGGCTCTATAGAAGTAAGGTCTAAAAAGGATATAGGCACGAAATTCGTCGTAAAAGTTCCGGTAAAAAGAGACTTTTCCGAAAATAAAATTAAATAAAATTTTTATTATAATGGAAAACAATTCTATTTCTATACTTATAGTGGACGACGATATAAATTACAGAACCATTCTTTGCGACTATCTAAAGAGCGAAGGTTATGATGCTATATCCGCAGGCTCCGCCGAAGAGGCCGTTAATAAATTAGAGAAAGATTTTTTCAATATTATAATATCCGACTTGAAATTACCCGGAAAATCGGGAATAGACCTGCTAAATACGGTTAAATCCAGGTCTAAAGATGCTGAAATGATTATCCTTACGGCTTTCGGAAGCGTCGATTCCGCCGTTGCGGCATTAAAAATGGGAGCCTGCGACTATTTAGTTAAACCGTTAAGTTTAGAAGAACTAAGCATAACGATAAAAAGGCTTATCGAGAAAATAAATCTTAAAAATTACGCATCTTATTTTAAAAGGGAAATTTTTAAGAGATTTTTTATAGGAAAATCGAAAGCGGCGGCTAAGGTCATAGAAGATATTACCGTTGCCGCAAAATCGAACCTGAACGTCCTTATTTACGGAGAATCGGGTACCGGTAAGGAGCTCAGCGCGAATCTGCTCCACAGGCTTTCTTCGAGGAGAGATAATCCTTTTATCATAGTAGATTCATGCAATCTTTCCGAAAACCTTTTCGAATCCGAATTGTTCGGGCACGAAAGAGGTTCTTTTACCGGAGCCGACGTCCTCAAAAAAGGATTGCTGGAATTTGCCGACAAGGGAACGCTTTTCATAGACGAAATAGGAGAAGTGAGCGGCATCATACAGAGCAAGCTTCTAAGGATAATAGATACCAAAAGTTTCAGAAGAGTCGGTTCTTCCAAAAATCTTTTTATAGATACCAGAATTATAACGGCAACAAATAAAAATCTTAAAAAAATGGTGGATGACGGCCGTTTCAGGGGTGACCTGTTTTACAGGATAAGCGGGTTTACGATAGAACTTCCGCCTTTAAGAGAAAGAAAAGAAGATATCCCCCATCTAGCGCATTATTTTATGACTAAAGAAAATAAGGTTCAATTTTCAAAGCCCATTTCGCGGCAGGCAATGGATAAACTTATGGATTACGACTGGCCGGGAAACGTAAGGGAATTAAAAAACGTTATAGAAAGGGGCATAATATTGTCCGAAGGAAAAGACGAGATTCCGGAGGAAGCAGTCCAGCTCGAAATTTCAAACGCTAAAAATTATTACGGCGTAAAAGAATTTGAGATTTTCGAGAAAAATTTATCCTTAAAAGAAATAGAAGAAAAATATATAAATTATCTTCTGTCTAAAGGGCTTACCAAATCGGAGATTGCGCGGATTATAGGAGAAAGCGAAAGGTCCGTTTACAGAAAACTGTCCGCGGTAAAAATTTAATTATTTATTTTTTTATTTAATTGATTTAAAATTATTAAAAACCGCCAAGATAATCCGGCGGTTAATTTTCAATTTTAATCCGGGGGCCATATATGAATTTTTCGAGAATTCAAAAAGTTTCGATTAGGACCAAATTGCTTTCTTTAATTTTTCTAATTTTGGTTTTAATGCTGTCCGTTTTAACTTATTACGCGGTGTTTTACCAGAACAAAATGTCCGTAAAAACGACGTCGTTCGATGCCGTAGTGACCGCGAAGACGATGCTGTCAAGCATGAACGGCATGATGCTCAACGGCACGATAGCCAAGAAATCCGACAGAAGGCAGTTATTCGGCATATACCAGAAGATTAAAGGAATTAAGTATTTCAAGGTTGTAAGAGGCAGCGCAGTGGATAAAGAATTCGGGGCGGGCCTAAAACAGGAAATTCCGAGCTCGAAATTCGACAAAGAAATACTTGCTTCAAAAAAAGAAATAACGAAAGTTTACGAAAAAAACGGGCAGAAATATTTAAAAGTAGGAGTCCCTTTTACGGCGGAAAAGATGTCCCGCGGCATAGACTGCCTTATGTGCCACACCGTTAAGGCGGGAACCGTTCTCGGCGGCGTCGAGCTTGTATATTCTCTAAAGAATACCGTAAACGCTTCAAATATTTTTATGAGAAATATTATTATTTTCTCGATTATACTGATAGTTCTGTCCATTATTATAATATATATTCTTCTCAAACAGGCTTTTATAAAACCTATTACCGTTTTTTATCACAGGGTAAGGGATATATCGAAGGGCGAAGGCGATTTAAGCAAATTGATTCCTATGGATTGTTTCGATAAGCCGGCAATTATAGTCAAGCGTCATAAAAACTGCATGCTTAAAGAAGATGAATTAGGGCAAAGATGCTGGGATGAGCAGATAGAGCGTTTCGGCGAAAAAGGAGAGCAAATCTGCAAAAAGTGTTATGTTTATAAAAATTCGGTTTACGATGAAATTACCTCCGTAGTCAACGAATTCAATAAGTTCATTATCGATATCAGGGAAATAGTAAAATCCATCACGGAAGAAGCTATGACCATAGTTGACGTCAGCACCACCATAGAAGGGCACGTCGATGAAATCAGCGGCAAAGCGCAGGAGCAGGCGGAAATCGCCACTCACGTAGCCGCGGCTTCCGAAGAAATGTCCCAGACTATTAAAGAAATTGCCAAGAATACCCAGAATGTTAGTTCTATCGCGAAGGAGGCTTCAGACAGCGCTAAAGACGGCTTCGATATAGTGGAAAAATCTATTTCGGGCATTAAAAACGTCGCCGTTCTTACCAAGCAGTTAGGCAGTCTTATAAGCGGATTGGAAAAAAG
>JAKAKF010000201.1 GCA_021813595.1 bacterium | reverse complement strand
GGAACTTTATCGTAAACTTTCCTTATAGTTTTAAGAACGTCGAGTCCGTTTATCTTTGGAAGCATTATATCTATTATAAAAAGGTCGAAAATGCAGCCTTCCGTAATTTTATCAAGTGCATCCCTGCCGTTTTCAGCAATTGTTATATCGGCGTCGAAAGACGAACCTATGATAATTTTTAAAAGCTCGGAGTGCATCCTGTTATCTTCGACTATAAGAATGCGCTTGCGCGGACAAATTTTATTCGAACGGTTTATCATTATTTATACCACTTTATTAAATATTGGATTTTTTTTCAAGTTCTTCTTCCTTAGTTTTGCAAACGATACACATTGTAGCCTCGGGTCTCGACTCAAGCCTCTTTTCCGAAATTTCTTCGCCGCATTCTTCGCATATGCCGTAAGTTCCATTTTCTATTCTTTCTAGCGCCTCTTTTATCTTCGGAATAAGTTTTCTTTCCCTGTCGCGTATCCTCAGCTCGAAATTTCTGTCCGATTCCAGCGTAGCCCTGTCGGTAGGGTCAGGAAAATTATCGTCTTCTTTCGTCATAGTATCTACTGTTTTTAAAGCTTCGTCCAGAAGGCAATCCAGCTTCTTGGCGAGTATGTTTTTAAAATACAACAGCCTTTCTTCCGTCACCGTGTTATTTCCTCTCTTTGCTTTATTTAATTCGACATTTATATCGTTTTTATTAAATGAAATTATAACATAATTTTATAATAATTTTTAATAAAATTTTATTCTATCATAATTATTAATTCTTTGCGCAGGTATAAATCCGGCATCTTTAATCAGCCTTACCATTAATTTCTCGTCAACGGCGCTGTTTGCCGTTCCTGCCGCTTTCACGACGTTTTCTTCCAGCATAGTCGAACCCATATCGTTTGCGCCGAAACTTAATGCCGCCTGCCCCATTTTTGCGCCCTGCGTTACCCACGATGCCTGAATATTGTCGAAATTATCCAAAATTATCCTTGAAACGGCGAGAACTTTCAGATAATAATGACCGTAAACGCCCCTCGGATTAAGGGCAGTATGTTTGCTCTGAAAACTCCACGGAATAAAAGCCCTGAAGCCGCCGGTTCTATCCTGAAGCTCTCTGAGTTTAAAAAGATGCTCGATAATGTCTTCGTCGGTTTCAATTGTCCCGAACATCATCGTCGCCGACGAATTAAGTCCGGCGAGGTGGACTTCTTCCATAACTTCGAGCCACCGGCGACTGTTAATTTTATTCGGACTGATTTTTTTTCTGACCCTGTCGACGAGTATTTCGGCGCCGCCTCCCGGCACCGAACCCAGCCCCGCTTCTTTCATGAGGCCAATCGTTTCTTTGACGGTTATGCCGTTTGAATCGGCGATAAAAATAATTTCAGGAGGAGAAAAAGCGTGTATATGAATATCGAATTTTTCTTTTATATCGCTTAAAAGCCCGAGATAATAATGTATGGATATATCCGGATTTAATCCGCCCTGAAGAAGAATCTGCGTGCCTGACAGTTCTTTGGTTTCGGCGATTTTGGCAAAGATTTGCTCTTTCGAAAGAACGTAAGCCCCTGTATCAGAAACGCCGTATTTTTTATAAAAAGCGCAGAATTTGCACTCCGACGTGCATACGTTGGTATAGTTTATATTTCTGTCTATTATAAACGTTACGACGTTATCTGGATGCTTTTTTTTCCTTATATCGTCGGCTATTTTGCCGAGTTCCAGAAGGCTTTTGTTTTTAAATAAAGCTACGGCATCTTCTCTGTTTATCCTCTCGCGGCCGATCGAATTATTATTGCATTGCAAGTTTTTATCCATAATCTTAATTGTTAATTAAGTAGTCCGCCCATTTCCTCAAGGCTTTCGTCGAACGAATATTTTTCGTCCGGCGTCTGTTTTATAAAATTTTCTATCTTAGATATATGGTCAATGGCAAAATCTATTTTATCGTTGGAACCCTTAGAATAAGCGCCTATATTTATAAGGTCCTCATTTATCCTGTATTCCGAAACTATCTTCAGAACCTCTCTCGCCTTAAGCATATGGTCGTCGGAAACGACGTCGGGCATAACCCTCGAAAGGCTGTTAAGAACGTCTATAGCTGGAAAAATACCGTTTTCCGCTATCTTCCTCGAAAGTATAATGTGTCCGTCCAGAATAGACCTGACGGTATCGGAAACCGGCTCGTTCATGTCGTCTCCCTCTACCAAAACTGTATATATTCCAGTAATACTGCCTTTGTCCGAGATGGCAGCCCTTTCGAGAAGTTTAGGCAAAATACTGAATACGGAAGGCGTATAACCCCTTACGGTCGGCGGCTCCCCCGCCGATAAGCCTATCTCGCGGGCCGCCATGGCAAATCTGGTTATGGAATCCATTAAAAACAAAACGTTGTGCCCTTTGTCCCTGAAATATTCCGCAACGGCGGTAGCGGCGAAAGCTCCGCGCAGTCTGACTAATGGCGATTTATCCGACGTGGCCACTATGATTACCGATTTTTTCAACCCTTCTTCTCCAAGGCTTTTTTCTATAAATTCCTTAACCTCGCGCCCTCTTTCGCCTATCAGCGCTATAACGTTTACATCGGATTCGGAATACTTCGTGAACATGCCTAGAAGGGTGCTTTTGCCCACCCCGGAACCGGCAAAAATACCTATTCTCTGGCCTTTGCCTATGGTAAGAAACGAATTAACCGCCCTGACGCCTACGTCCATAACCTCGCCGATTCTTTTTCTCGAAAGCGGAGACGGGGGTTCGGCTGATATTTTTGCGTAATCCCCGCAAAAAATTCTGCCTTTTTCGTCCATAGGGTTGCCGAAAGGGTCGAGGATTCTTCCCAGAAGCTCTTCTCCGGCAGGAAATTTCTCTTCTTCGTCTAAAAGAAGTACCTCGCTTTCTAAGCTTATTCCGGAGATGTCACCATAAGGCATAAGTATAGCCTTATCATTGTTAAAGCCGATAACTTCGGCGGTAATACCGGCATCCGCGGCAATACCGGAAAAAATACCCGATTTTTTGCTTTTTATCCTGCATATCTTGCCTATGGAAAGGCCGGGGTGCGTAGTTTCGAGGACAAGACCCACCGCCTTGGTAAGCTTTCCTTTGACAAGCAAGGGGTCAGCGTTATCAAGAGCGTCTTCGTATTCTTTCAGGCTGAGAATTCTTCCCATTTTAATATAATTTCATATAATATTGCGTTACTTTAATCATCTTTGAAATTTAACTTATTTTGTTCTCCGGATTCCAGCTTTCGCCATATTTCCGTTCCGTGTCTATCAAACCATGTCTTTGATACGGACGGAAATGGACTTTAATTTGGTGAAAAGTTAAATTCCAGCATTGTCATTCCAGCGTAAGCGGGAATCAAAAAATATTTAACAATCCTGAAGCGTTTCAATAATATCTATAATATGATTAAACCGATATATATAATTTAAGATTTAGCTTTAGAATCCGAATTATATTCACGGTAATAAGAAAGAACCGTCCTCACGTAATTTTCGGTTTCCTCAAACGGCGGTACTCCGTTATACTTATCGACGCTGCCTATTCCCGCATTGTAGGCGGCAAGCGCAAGCTCTTCATTTCCGCCGTATAGGTTTAAGAGGCTCTTAAGATACATAGTTCCGCCGAAAACGTTTCCTTCGGGATCGTACGGATTGACGCCCAGCTCCTTTGCCGTCTCCGGCATAAGCTGCATAAGTCCGACCGCTCCTTTGCCGGAAACGGCGTAAGGATTGAATCCGGATTCCGTTTTTATTACGGCTTTTATCAGTC
>JAKAKF010000034.1 GCA_021813595.1 bacterium | reverse complement strand
CATATTTTATAGCCCCTGTAATTTATCGAATTGATTTTGCGCTAAATATATTAAAAAAATTGACAAATCCGATTCGGTTTTAAATATCTTTATCCGCCTATTATTACCGTTAGCATAAAAGATAAGAGCGTTTTTGTTTTCTTCGTCTTGTTCGATAAAATTAACTTGGTCGAGATTTAAATATCCGTTGCCTATTTTGATAAACATTTTCTGTTCTCCTCTTTTTTTATAAACTGTTCTAACTGTTCTTTTGAGTAATTCTGTAATGTTTTATAAGCGTGCCTTATTGCGCCGGACTTGCTTTTACCATGTCCGACCGTTAGTCCTGTCTTTTCTTCTACTACGCGCCAACCTGTAAATATATTGTTATGGACTTTAATTTGACCGGCGGAACTAAACGTTATTTCCGGTATTCTGCAAACAAATAAACTTAAATATTCTCTTTCCGGTAATTTTACCGGTTCGCCTTCGACTTTAATTTTCGTCAATGGAATGCCAATTCCTAATCCCATTACTTTAATAAAATATTCCATATCACAACCCCCTCGCAGGAATCCACCCCGATAAGGAAAATATACATTTATTTTTTTTATCTATAACTACGAAATTTTTTAATTTTTCGCCATTTTCGTTATCAAAAACATTCAATTGTAATGAGTGCTCGCTAATTTCCACAATTTCATATTCTCTTGGAAGATAATTCTCCTGAAGTATTCTTTCGATTTCTAAATTTGTCATTATAGCCCCCTCGCTATCATATTGTTTTGATAGTCACTATTTTGTTTTCTCCTCATTTTTTAACGACAGAAATTGCTCTTCTGTCTATTCCTTTAATTTCTATAACTTCAGTCATAGCGGTTATTCGTGAAGCAATCTTATCTTTATTTTTGCTATAGTATTCCTTCCAGTATGCCAGCCTTGCTTCCCGTTTGTCTGTCGGCTTAACGGCGGAAGAACCATCCTCTTGTCCGGTTTTTTTATTTTCGATTTCGGCGAGGCGGGATTCTTCCGCCTGACCGTAAACCGCGCCGGTCAATGAACGCCGTTTTTGATTGATAATATCCGAGATAGTGTTAATAAACTCCTCGGAGTAACCCTTGCAACTAAAATAAATCTCGTCGCGGTTAATTTTTAAGACGATTTCGTTTTCCATAAATCCCCCCTTTTTATATAACATTCGATACCGTTATTTCCCACAAAACCGGCAGACCATATCTGAACCTCGACGGATGCACGGGATAATCTTCCCGGGTAAGACCAAGAACATATAACTGCCCCCTTTTTCTCAATTCCGATTCCACGAATGCCGCTCTTTCTACGCAAAGTCCGTCCTTGTCGTGAAGATTTCCCCATGCCGCCACAACCATTTCTGCGCGCGAAGCAAGGTTAAACAGCGTCCGGTCGGCGAGAATACCTATGCGCTCATCCTGAGATAATGAAAGCAGTTTCTTCCAGTCGGTCGTTCGGTAAGCGTAAAGGTTACCCATAAAAAACCTTTCAAAGCCGGCAAGCTTTGCGAATCCCCGGCATTTCCTTATCGTCGCGTCGTCAGCCTCCGCATCGGCGGTCGAGGGATTTATACCTATAAATAGCATATAAGGGCGGCTATACCTGCGGCATCCGCTCCAGTCGCGTTCGAGAGAATATCGGTACTTGCCGTCAGGGCTTATATGCGCCGTTTTTACTTCACCTGTATCTTTAAACTCTGGGAAAAGATAAGATTTATCTATAATATTAGTCATTCCGGCCTAATTTATTTAAAGATTGATATTCAACTTCTAAGTTTTTTCTGATTTCCGCTTTTAATTTCAAAACAGCTAATCCGTTTTTAAGCTCTTCATTGCATTGTAAAGTTTTTTTTATCTCATTGACTTTTTCGTTTATTTCTTCAGGATTCATAGCTGTAAATTTTTCATCCGCAGCTTTATCCAATAAATCATCAAATTCTTTTTGTTTATATTTTTTACGTTCTTCAATTTCTTTTTGCCTTTGTTTTAATTCAAGTTTTGATTCAATTTCAGTTATATCTTCATAGGTTTTATTTTTTAGAAGCGTAAATAAAAATGCGAGGGGGTCTTTAATTTCTTTGCCTTGCTTTATTAAATGCTTTAGAAATTTATAAGCGGTATTTACTTCTTTTTCTGGATATTTATTACTAAGGGTTTTAAGGTTTTGATTTGAAATTAATTCATCCCCCTCGCATTCGTTATTTTCACTCGCATTTGTTTCATTTTTATTTTTAACGGGGGGTAGGGGGGGTATTATATCTTTATCTTTATTCTTATTCTTATTCTGTTGTATGATGTCATATGATTCGTCATATGACGCTTTATGATGTTCTAATTTTTTATTTTCACGATACCGCTTTGACGCTTCTTTCCACTGTATTTTTAATTTTTCCATTCCTTCTACATTTTGATGTTTTTCCCAATTTGCAATATATAAAATTTCTTTTTCGGAATCTTCCGAAAAATGTTCAACTGTTATCATTCCAAATTTTTTAAAAGTTCCTATTGCAAGTCGAATTGAATTTACCGGGCGGTTAAATAACGTGGATAGCATTTCCTCATCGTAAGGAATATTATCAGAAAAAAGCAGATAACCGCTTCTATTGCTTTTACCTGCGAGCGTTAGAAGTTTTAACCAGATAACTAAAATCGTGTCTTTTTCCGGCATACTATCGATTAGCTTAATTTTTTCATCATCGAAAATATCGGTAGTTATCTTAATCCATTTGATTTCATTCATTCTACCTCCATCCGTTCTTTGTATTCTTTAATTCCTTTCCGTTTATTTTATCCATCCACTCTTTTATTCTTTGTTTTCTTGTCGCTGGGTCTTCACCTTCACCTACAGGCCTGTGCGAAGGATTATGCGATTTAATTTTATGGGCGTAGTAATAATCTTTTTGGTATTTGCGGGAATTTCTCGACTTCATATATCGCGGCATGATTTATTTTCCTCTATTAATCGCTTTTTGGATAATATCATTAACACTTTCTACTTTGTTTTCTTCGATTAATTTATCCAGTTCCTCATATTTAAAGAGAACTATTCCGTTAAATTTGTAATACGATATTTTTTTGTTTTTCATATATCCCCTTAATCCGCTTTCGCTGCAATTAAGGTATTCGGCGGCTTCCTTTACGGTAAGCCATTTTTTTTGTGTTGCCGCGGAGCTTATAACCGAAGCAAGTTTTGAAATGCTTTCGTCTGAAAGTATTACTTCCTGAGTTTGTAATTGCGTTTCCATAGTTTTATTTTTTAATTTTTATTATAATTTTAAGTAATACTTAAAATTATATCAAGTAAAAATATTATGTCAAGCATTTTTTTAAGGTATAGTTAATTTTATTTTATAGAAAGATAAAGTATATTTAAAAAATGAAAAGAACCAAACCTAATATTAAAATTGATAAGTATTTTGGAGACAGACTTAATAAGTTACTTATAAATTTAAAGAAAAAGGCTAAAAACAAAGATGATAAAAAGAAATTTACAAAAGAAAAAATAGCTGAACATTTAAAAATAAGTGGAACAATGGTATCACAATATATTAATGGTAAACATGCGATGTCTTATTCCCGTTTATACCAGTTAATTCATTATCTATCCCTTACCCCTAATGATATTGCATACCTTTTTAATATAAATAATTTTAAAAATATTGGAGATATAAAAGAAAATGAATTTAAATATACTTCTATTATCTCGCTATTAAACTATCCAGACGTAAAGAAGTACTTTTCAATAATTGAAAGTGCTTATATTATTAATGATGATAAAATTAAAATAGAATTAGAATTTTGCTTAAAAAATATCAAAAAAGATATTGATGAATATAAAAAAAATATAAATCAAAAGAAAAAATCTTTAGAAAATTAGTTTTAGTTGTTGATAATACAAAAAAATAAGGAGAAATAAGTATGAAAAAGTTGTTATTAGGTGTATTAGGGGTTCTTTTATTATTTTCCGTTCTTGCTTTTTCAGGATGCGCCGCTGAATCGGCATTTAATACGGAAGGGGCATTATTAGGCGGTAAGCATTTCGCCAATGAGAAGGCTTATTATAAAATCCATCTTAAAAAAGCTGCTAAGGTATATAAACTATGCGAAATGAATATAGGTTACTATAATGCACATTCGGACAGGTGCAATATAGTTTATTATGCCTTAAAAAACTCTGGGCATCTTCCAAGTTATAAATCCCAAAATTGAGGTGATATTATTCAGAAAAAGAACTAATGAAAAACAAATATATTTATTGCCGCTCTGCAATTATTTGACTATTACTAAAAATAATTATATAAAGTAAATATGAATATCGTAAAATTTGAAGAAGTCGAAAATAAAATTATCGAAATTTCAGGACAAAAAGTCCTGCTTGATAGAGATGTAGCTGAACTATACGGCGTAGAGACAAGAGATATTAATAAGGCCGTTAAGAATAACCCCGATAAATTTCAGGAAGGATATATTTTAAAACTTTCCGACAATGAAAAAACCGAACTGGTGGAAATTTTCCACCGGTTCGATAAACTAAAACATTCAACAGCCACTCCTAAAGCCTTCACCGAAAAAGGTCTTTACATGCTTGCCACCATAATCAAAAGCCCTAAGGCGGTCCAGACCACCCTGTATATCATAGAAACGTATGCAAGGATAAAGGACCTCTCCAGGAGCATATCTAAGTTGCCGAAAGCGAGCGAGGCCGAACAGAAAAATATCTTGGAAAAGGCGGCCGAGGTTATAGGCGATATGGTATTTAACGCCGACGACGGCCTGGATGTAACCGGCAGCGAAACCACGTATGAGGCAAACTTAGGGTTCATTAAAATTAGAAAAACAGTCAAAAAAGGTAAATAAAAAAACAGAAATAGCAGAACTAATTTTTTTATGTTTTAATGCCGATATATGATATAATTAATAAAAATAATTATAATTAATTTACGATTTATTAAAAAATAAAATTAACCGTGCTATTAATAAAAAAATAAACAATAAATTAAGGTGATTTAAATGTTTAAAACAGATAATGCTTTTATAAAAGGATACGGAAGTATTTTTGCTGGCGGTTTTTTCGGCAGGCATAGACTTGTTTCCAATGAAGAATCCATTAAGGAAGACATCAAGACGGTGTTAGGTGATATAAATAATGCTTTTATAAAAGAATCCGAACATTTGAATAATGTCAAAAAAAGAGAAAAACTTATCCACGCCGCCGAAGCCAGATAATCACGATATTAATTTACATCATGACAACGATAAGCCATCAATACAAATCGATGGCCACATTAGTATCGGCAGCGATCTATTTCTTCCGCCGGCAAGGGAACTTAAACAATATAATGAAATAGATCCGACCTTTGCAAAAAGAATAATGGATAGGGCAGATAGGGTAATGGATAGTGTGGAAAAAGAAGGAAACCGACGGCATTTTTTAAATATATTTGGGCAAATTACCGCCTTTCTTGTTGTAATATTTGCATTGGTTTGTATTACGTATTTAGGTTTGAATGGTAAGCAATGGCTGGCTGGCGGGGCATTAATAATTGTTTTTGGGAGTATAGTCGGGTCATATATGGCTACTATTCGTTATATGAAAGAAAAAAATAAACATAATAAAACCGATAAAGATTCAAAATAAAATACTATGAAGAAATTTGAAGTTGCAGTTGAAGCTATAAACTATATTTTAAAAAAAATAGGCAAAGCCGATAAATTAACCATAATAAAACTGTTATATTTAGCCGATAAATGCCACCTTGTAAGATTAGGAAGGACTATTACCGAAGACGAGTATTACGCTATGAATTATGGACCGGTCGGGTCGCTTGCGAAGGATATACTAACAAACTATGACGATAATATCACTTTTTCAGAGAGCGAATCCGAATATATTAAAAACCTAATAAATCCGGTAGATAAATATTATTATGAATATAAAACCGGCGTTATAAATCAAGCCCTTTCGGAATCTGATTATGAATCCCTTGATATTATCTTAGCTAAATATTCTAACTTATCGTCAGATGAGCTTGTTAAACTTACTCATAATTATCCTGAATGGAAACAGCATGAAAGCAAATTGTGCAACTCTAAAAACGAAACAAAAAGAGTTAGGATTAAAAACGAGGAACTCTTATCTTTACTCGAAGAAGATTATAAAATTTTTAATATCGATGCCGCGCATGTCGAGATGTCCAAAAATATACTTTTAGGATATTATGACTGATGGATATAAATCTTGACGTTATTTTAGGAACTATTAACGAATGGTTTATATGTTTATTTAAAAATTCCAAACACGCAAAAGATTCTCCCCCGCATTTTCATATAATAATTCCGATAAAAGAATCAAATAACGGTATCTGTAAAACCGAGAAAAGTTTTATCGTTTGCTATATAACTTCCCAGATAGAAAAAAGAGAAAATTATTATAAAAATATTTTTAAAAATGACGGAATTAAGGCGCTTGTCAAAATAAGCCCAAAATATTTTAATTTTTTAACAAAAGACAGTGCGATAGAATGTAATAAAGCCGACCTATATACAATAACCGAACTAATTGATATAATAGAAAACCCCAAAGATTTTATTCTAAAGCCAGAAATTATCAATGAAGGCTTAAAAAAACAAATTATAGACGCTATAGCTATCAGTCCTCATGTCCGCATGGATGTTAAAAAAATATTACCATTTTTATAATATTTATTTATTTAATAATTCTAAGCCATCTTTTTTTTAGTAGTTCTTTTAATTTTTCCGGTTGCCCTCTCTTTTTTTAGAAGCCCATAAGCCAATTCGATATTATTCTTGGCCATATAGATAAAATTCTCTTCGCCGTAGTCGTACACTTCCCTTAACATCATAATCTCTTATTGTAAAACTTCAAATTATCATTAAAATTAACTATACCTTAAAAAAATGCTTGACATAATATTTTTACTTGATATAATTTTAAGTAATACTTAATAAAATAAATTTAAAAATAAAAAATGCATCCACTAGAAATATATCTAAAAAAGGAGGGAATAACCCAAATGGAATTTGCAGGTAAAATAGGGGTATCTCCCGCGGCAATACATTATATTATTAATCTTAAGATATTTCCGTCGCTAAAAACGGCAAAAAAAATAACAGACATAACAGGAATACCAATTTTAGAACTTCTATATCCTGAGGGAAAACCATGAAAGCTTGGGAGCATAGATTAACTTCAGTATCTATATATTCGGCGGTATTTAGCTTTGCCGCTCAATACGACACTGCTACCACGCTTAAATATTTCGGCATAGGGTTCTTTTCAACGCTAATAGGCGCCCATTTCCCTGATTACGATATTCTAATATTTGGACCGGGGTCTTCCCCTGAAGGCTTAATTAACGTTTACGGGCATCGCGGAATTATGCATTATTATAAACCTTACATGGCTATGTATATATTGCTCATGATTTTTTTATTCATAAGCAGTATATTTTACGATTACGGACATTTTTTTCCTTTGATAATTTTTTCGATCTCCAGTTTTTTCTTTGGAGTTTTTATGCACATTTTAGAAGATGCCCCGACCACAGCTGGCATACCGGTATGTAAACATGATAAAAAGCATTATAAGGCTTATTCATATAAATTAGGTAATTTCGACAGTTTTTCTATAATGTTTTTGGCGGTAGGAATATTCGTTATCTCTGCCGCCTGCGTAGCTTATAACATTTTTACTAAATTTATGTAAATATGAACAAATTCTGTAAATATAAATCGTATTTTATGGCTTTAATAATCGGAGTTTTAATTGCCGGTGGGGTATTAGCGTTGGATTATTACGAATTCTTAAAAGAGCCTGTATTAGCGATTAACTATGAATACCAAATCAGTGTCGCGATGCAGGGTAAAGACAAAAATAATAATATCGTCGCCTACAGATTAAATTTAACTAAATTTTACTTAAAACATAAAAAAAACTGGCTTAATGTATCTAAAGAATTGCTCTTATTATATCCAATCGATAAAAGCTTAGAACTTTCCAAGAAAGTAGGTGTTGAAGCTTATAAGAACGCTAATTTAGATAAAACGTTTATTAAACAATTAAAAACAATTTACGGGAGGTAGAAAATGCCAAAAAAAATTTACCAATGTTCTGAATGTAAAAATTATTTTAAAGAGGACGAAATATTAGAATTATTTCAAACGGACGAATCATCCAAAAAGCCTAAAAAGATTTTCGTCTGCAAGTCCTGCTATGAAAGAAAGTTTAATTTAAAAGATTAAGGAGGAATGATGAACAGGATTATCCTATTTTATCTTAACCACGGTAAACTTTTTTCGGTTTTGTCGCTTTTAGTCTTTAGTATCGGTTGCTATTTTGCCTTTACGGCAACGGCTCACGCTTACATTCAACCGATTAATCCAAATGTAGGAGCGGTCCCTCAAACCGGAGCTTCCGGCATTTTAAATACGGCCATTACATGGGTCTGCTATCGTCTTGCCCCGGTAACCACCTTAGGAGGCGTTGTGAAGGGTTTCTATGATATTAAAACCCACCAGCCGCAGGCGGCAAGAAAAGCTTTTATAACTGGAGCCGCAGGCGCGGCGGTAATGATAGCGCCGTCTATAATGAATGCCGTGATTTCTATCGTTAATCAGGTTCAATAGTATGTTGAATGAGTATCCGGTTTACGATATTTCTAATAAAGTCCTAAAGCTTGGGCTTTCGCTGTATGAATGGCTCTTTGTTTTATCTATTGCAATCGTAGAGTTTGAACTTTTTCATAATGGCTTACAAATGCTTTATGATTTGCTTTCTTTGGCGATGCTCGTTATAGCGCTTAAAGTTTATAAAATAGGGAAACCGGACGGATTTATAAAAAGCTTAATATTATACTATTGGCGGAATAGGGTATATTTCGTTCAATACAAATTCGAGAAAAAAAATGATAACGTCGCCTATAAATTATGGTTTCAGGGATAAAACCGAAGCGGTTTACAACCTTCTAAACTTACTGAATATAGAAAAGGATTCGGTAATATCGATAGACGGTTCGCATACCGCAATTTATAAAATAACTGGTTTCGATTATTATCTAAAGACCGATAACTCCCTGAACCGCGTTGCGGATATTTGCGATTTATTTTTATCGCTTTTGCCTGACGATTTTATACTCACGTTTATTTACAAAATTAATGACCATGCTCCCGAATTTATTGAAAATTATTGTAATTCGGCTAGACCGCCGCTTGATTTTAAATTTATAAAAGATAAAAAGATAGACGACTTAAAAACCCGGATTATAAAAAAAATAGATATTTATTTATATGCCACAGTAAAGTCTTTCGATTTAGACAGAGTTCTGAAAACAGGCTTTTTCACTAAAGCCGCGACCCTTTTTAAAAGGCGACCTAACGCCGTAGTAAATCACAATAAATCTATAGAAAAATTAATTAATTTTTCTCGGAATATGTCTTTTTTATCGTCTAGTTTAGGCATAAAAATTAGAAGGCTTAAAGATAAAGAAATATTTGATTACCTATTTAAGGAATTAAATCCAGGGCGTAATGTTGCACCGCCGTCTTATGGAGAGGAGGATAAAGAGTATACCTTAAGGTCTCTCCTTTCGTATTCACCTATTTATATTTCAAAAAATTCGTTAGCCGTGGGTTCCCAAAACTACAAACTTATCAATATGCACAAAGCGCCCAAAAGCATATCGACGTTTGGAGTGACGGAACTGTTAAATTTCGCCTCGAAGTACTACTTTTTTAAATATACCGTCGCAGTCAGTTTTTTTGTGCCCGACCAGGAACGAAAATATAATGAAATAAGGGGCGAAGCTAACGTTAAAAAATCTATGGCAGAATCTACTCTCGGCGATTACGACGACTATAAAGGTTTGACTGAGTCTGAAATTATAGAAAACTTATTGCAGTCGGTGGCAAAAAGCGGCAAAAAACTTATCGATGTTACTTTATCGTTCCGCGTCGAGGATGATATTAAAAAAGATGCGGAAACGGTAATTCACGCCTGCAAATATTTTAGTAATTTAGAAGTAATCGATGACCAGTTGGAATATCGCAACGTATTTTTATCATATTTTCCTGGAACGCAACATCTTAATTTAAGGAAAAAGACGCTTTCGTCTAAAGAAGCCGCCTGTTTTTTTCCTTTTCACCAAGGTTTCTTAGGCACTACTAATGCGCCTATAGCATTGCTAAACGGCAGGCTGGAACCCGTTTCATTGGACCTTTTTAATAATCCTCTACCCGCTAAACACGCTAATATATTTGGTAAGACCCGTTCCGGTAAAGGATTTATGATGAACGGTTTCTTAACTAATTGTTTCTTGGCGGACGATAATATAGATATAGTCGGAGTCGATATAGGCGGAACTTATGAAAAGTTTGCAAGGCTTTTCGGCGGAAATTATATCGACATCGAACTTGAGGGGGAATATAACCTTAATCCTTTCCCTTACAAAAAAGACATACTTCTTCCATCGGGCTATTATAATCCTGAAGTGCTTAATTTTTTGTCGCATATCGTCGCGATGATGGTTCTGCCGAACGGAAAGCCCGAACCTAACGATTATACGATAATTTTGAGAGCTATATCGTCGGCCTACGACGATATGCCTTTAGATGAAAACCCGACTTTCTCGGACGTTAATAATATACTCTTTAATTATAAGGAAGGCAGAGATATTGCCGACAAACAAAGAGCCCTGCTTTTTGGTAAAAATATGTTCAGATGGACGGATATTACAAGTCCATATCTTAATCTTATAAACAGGAAAGGAACTATCGATTTGTCTAATCGCATAAACGTCTTTGATTTACAAAAAATTAAAGACTACCCTGAACTCTCTAAACTTATTTTTGCGATAATAAAAAATTTAACTTTCAAAAAAATGTATGACAGAAGCAGAAAGGTATTGATGTTTTATGACGAATGCCATCAGTTTTTAGACGACCCTGAAGTAGGGAAGCTTATATCTTTTTTATATAAAACTTCGGCGAAATGGGACTGCGCTATATATTCAATTTCGCAGCAGCCGAGCGATTTGTTAAAAACTCAAGCCGGAAGAGACATAATATCTAATTCGAGCATAAAAATCTTTCTTCATCTCGATGTTGACAACGTAACCGTTGAAGATTTGGCGGCCTGCGGTCTTAACGATAAGGAAATAGCTACCGTCAATAATTTGCAGACCGAAAAGGGCTATTTTTCGGAATATTTTATAAAATTCGGAGAAAACTCTACGGTAATAAGAAACGAGCCTTCGGCGTTCGAATATTGGCTTTACTGCAAATCAAACGAGGATTGGCTTGTTGAAAATAAAATTAATCAAGAATACCCCGAAAGGTCATTGAAGGAACGCTTAGAAATATTAGCCGAACGTTATCCGCATGGACCTTACGGGGTATAAGGAGGAAGTATGAAAAAGTTATTATTAGGGGTTCTTTTATTATTTTCCGTTCTTGCTTTTTCAGGCTGTGCCGCTGAATCAGCATTTAATACGGAAGGGGCATTATTAGGCGGCAAGCATTTCGCAAATGAGAAAGCTTATTATAAAATCCATCTCGAAAAAGCCGCTAAGGTATATAAACTATGCGAAATGAATATAGGTTACTATAATGCACATTCGGACAGGTGTAATATAGTTTATTATGCCTTAAAAAACGCAGGAAAATTAAAAAGTTATAAAAATTGAGGTGCGTTATGTTTAAAAAATTTAAAAAAGTTACAGCCTTTATAGCAATTATGACACTTTCTATGTATTTAACTTTATCACTTGCAAATACGAGGAATACCTTTGCATTTATTGTCCCTTCACTATCGGGAGTGATAAACGCGGCAAGTTCATTGGCGGATGCGGGACAGGCGCTACAGGCAGCTGGAGCCGCAACAGGCATCACTCTATCTTCAATACCTGGTCCGTTCGGTCTTTCATCTCAGGTAAATATTCTCGGCACAACGATTGCTGATAAATTTGGTGGGGCTGGTAAAATTATGGTCTCTATGGCTAAACTTCAGGTATCCTTAGCCAAAGTTCAGTCGTCGGTTAACGCGGCAACTAATGCCGTAACGGACGTTTATAACGCCGACGCCGATATAACCGGCGCAAGAAATTCTTTGCTTTCAAACGGCATTACGATGAATAACTGCTCCGGCGGACAGGGGATAATGGGGTCTATAGCTTCGGAAAACTGCACTGAAGAAACTATTAACTCTAATATTTCAGGGCTGCAAGGAACGTATTCGGAGCTGGGCGGACAGGCAGGGATTTCGGGAAGCGGCATTTCTTCGGCTCTCGCAGGAAGCAGTCCGAATCAGGCGGCATTATTGAACGGAGTTAATAACTTTCAAAACGTAAGCGAAAACGGTCTTGCCGGGTCGGTATCCGTATCTCCGCAGAGCAATCTCTGCCAGGACGAAATTGCAGCCGGCATGGTAACGTCTGCGGCGCAATGCACAGAGAGTTATCAAAGAGCCATGAACGACCAGCTCAACGGAAATCTGCTCGCAGGAAGCACGGAAGGCTTAGCGGAAGGCAATTCGATGATAATGACCGGTTCAGGCTTTTCCAAGAATATTTCAAACGTCAGCGGTTCCTACGATTTACAGCAGGTCGAACTTTTAAAAATGCTGGCGCAAGAAAACGCGCAACAGCTTAAAGCGATAGGAGAACTAACGCAGCAGGTAGCCATCGGCAATCAAACAAAAGCGGCCAAAACAATAAATAACACTCAAGTGCCGGCAATAGGAAAGCCAAACGACCCAATAAAAGAAATGCGGGCTAACGGCTGGTACTATTAGATATATTATGAAAAAAATAATTCCCGTTTTTTTATTATTCGTAATAATGATGGTGCCTGCCGTAGTTCATGCAGACGCCGCAACTTCCGCGGCCAATGCGGTAGCAGCATTGTTGCAAAATAACGGACTGAGCGTTTCCGGTTCTAATACTAACGCTCAGTCTATGAGCGCGTGCGTTGCGGATCCGGCTTGTTATAACGGCTTGGTAGCAATCGCCCAGCAGTATAACGTTACGCTTGACGGCGTTTCAGGGACGTCGGCGCTTAAACCGGTTCCGGCCGACTCTTCGTCGGGAACGCTCAAAACTAATACTACTCCGGCGAAAATGCCGAAGATGTTTTATATTCCTAAATCATCGCAGGGATTTACCATCGAAAAAATTCCCGAGGATATACTTGATAACTCAAATCTTTCCGGATGGTTATGGGGCATTTCCGTAGCGTTAATACTTTTTGGGTTTGTCTATAACATGTATATGAACCTTCACAGGCTTTCAGTCGGAGCGGAGAGCAAAAATAAAACCTACTGGCAGTTATTTTCGCAATTTATTTTTGCCTTTATTGCTCTTTATATCTGGTCTAAGGGGATGTTTTTTATAGAATTTTTACAAGATATAGATGCCATGCAAAACTATATATGGACAACAATGACTACCGCCTCCGATGTCGTCGGAATAGAAACTACCGTAAAACATATGATAACCACGATGAATATAGGGGGGAAAGGCAGCGGCTTCGAATGGTTTAATCCGTGGACGTGGAATAAACTTACGAGCCTCGCCGGAAGGCTTGTCTTTGAGTTTATTTTTTCAATCATATTATTTATCGTTTATATAATTTATGTTGTTATATATTTTATCATTTATCTTTTTCAGATATTAATTTTAGCATTACTGTATGCGATATTCCCTATAGCAATCGGGTTATGGGTCGGTGATTATTCCGAAAGCATAAAGCCCCTGCAATCATGGTTTAAATGGTTTATAGAGGTTGCAAGCTGGGGTATAGTTATCGGGCTTGAGAATGTTATTTTTAATACGACGGTAGGAGACTATCTGGCTAATGCCGGACTAACTAATGCCGGTCCTGTCGGTGTCGGTTTCAGCCAAGTAGTCGCCGTAGGTTTAGTCATAGTAATGCTTGCGCTGCTCTTGGCAGGGCCGTTTTTAATCCATAAAATATTCGGCATGACCTCTGGACACGGGCATGCGACAAATTCGATGAGTAAAATTAAGAATTTAAAAGACGGCTCAGATACAAAACAAAACCAAGAAAAAATAAAAGAAAGTCTTAAGGCGATGTCGACCGGCGGCGCTTCCGTTCCCGCGGATATGGCAAAGGAAGGCGCTAAACAGGCGGCAAGCGAGGCTCAGGGTGGCAATGCCGCAGGCGGCATCGCTCCTGGTGCTTCTACAAAACTAAACAATTAATGAGGCGAGTATGGATAATAAAAGATTATTTAACGAAATATGGGGAGGTTTAAAGTTAGAGAATCTCGGCTATAAGATTTTAGCCGGAGGAATGTTTTTAGTCGCATTATGTTCCATAGCATTATCCTATTATGTTTATTCTATCAATCGAGTGCCTATCGTTATTAGGGTTGATAAGGCCGGAAAGGCGGCCGTCCTGCGCAGAACCGCGTTTAAAGAACCGGCAGGCAACGGTGAGATATATTATTTTACCAAGTCGTTTCTGCGGGAGATGGTGGGGTTTAACAGCTTCACGGTAAGGACGCAGATAGCACGGGCTTTAAATAAGATGAGCCCTTCTTACGCGAAATATATGACCGGAACGATAAAAAGGACTAAATATATTCAAAATGCGGTTGCGGCAAACGTGGATTTCAGACTTAATATAAAAAAAATTGAGATAAGAAATCAAACCGCCCATCATATAGTATTAAGGGCTATATTGGAAATTAAAATTATTTCTAATCAAACCGGAACCATTGAAGAAACCGAAAACTATATGGATAGGATAATTCTAAAAAGAATAAGACGTTCTATAAATTTTCCATTCGGACTTGAGGTCGTGAATTTTACGGAAACTAAATTATGATTTTTAAAGATAAAAAAATAAAAGAATTAGAAGTTCAGCTTGAAAATCCAAATTTATCCGACGAAGAAAGGATGGATTTGGAGAAACAGCTTGCGACCCTTAAATCAGAGAAGCCGTCTCTGCCATGGGGATGGATTATAGGTATTTTGGCGGTAATTTTAATATATTCGTTTTTAAAAATTATAGGACTATTTGTGAATAAAAAACCAATAGAAGTGCATAAAAAATATAATAAAAAAGTAACAAAACCGGTTCATTATACCGCAAGCGATTTTATCGAAAAAAAAGTTAACAAGAAACACCCCGCCGGTTATTCTAAGTTAAACAGCGAGATTTCTTCGCTCAAAAATAAATTAAAGAATCAAAATGTGCACCGTTTGGTAAATCCGTCCAATGTATCGCAAAATATAACTGCCGGCAATAAGTCTATAGTGATATTCGTTAATCCACAATATATGAGTAAAATTAAACTGCAGGAAGGGTATAAATCCCCCGCGCAGATAGCGAATGCCGCTTTAAGATATCCTGCCGTTAATCCTTATAAAAAAGCCGCAAATCCTAACACAGGGAATAATATATTAATCCCTGAAGGCGCCGTTATTTCAGCTTATACTAAATATAAACTCTATTCCTATAATACCAGCGTTCCGGTTATAACCGTCGTATCTGCTCCCTATAGTTTTAAGGGCAAGGTAGTTATCCCGGCCGGATACGAATTTATGGGGTCAGTCTCAGGACATACAAAATCGAGACTGGATATAAAATTCAAACAGGTAATAAATCCCGCGAACGGTCAGTCTATTAATGTTAACGCCATAGCGGTTATGCAGAACGGATCGGCGGGCGTGATTGGAAATGCGCATTATCATGTCGTCCAAAATGTACTGGCGGGTATTGGTTCGGGTATATTGGGCGCGGCGGCTATGTTTGCGGGCGGCGGCTCGGCTATGAATTCAAACGGTGCCTATACTTATCAAGATACTTTACGGCAGAACGTAGCGCAAAACGAAACGCAATATGCCCAAAACAGTTTAAATAATGCGACGCAGTCGGCAAGCCAAGTCGTTATAACTCTGCCGGCGAAAACGCCTATAAAAATAATGTTTTTAAAACCGCTTACGAGAAAATAATGAGTTTAGAAAAAATTAATAAAATTAAAAAGGAATTAGATGATTTCTATGTGAACCGCATCGAAACCATTAATATGATTCTGTTGGCTATTTATGCAAGAAAAAACGCTTTTCTGATAGGCGAGCCTGGGCTTGCCAAAACGGATATTTTGAAGGCGTTTGCCGAGTCGGTCGAAGGTTTTAAGTTTTTTGAATATCAAATGAGTTTTTCGACTAAATTAGAAGATTTGTTATCTATGAATGTTCAAGGCGGTATAGGTATAGATAACTGCCATATCGCCTTGATAGACGAGTTTTTTAAAGGGAATCCGTCGGTTTTAAACAGTCTTTTGGCGATTTTAAACGAGAAAATAATATATACTCCTGAACGCAAAGCAATACCATTACTTACCGTTTTTGCTACATCAAACGAAAAACCCGATGCGACGGAGGGAACGTCTATGCTGGCGCTTTACGATAGATTCTTATTGAGACAGGAAGTTATGCCTTTGAGGGAAGAAGCTGATTTTAAAAAACTTATGCGGATAAATAAACCTTTTGCTCCGTCTCAGGAAGCAATTTTAACCCTTGACGAACTTGAAAAAGACTATAAGGATATTCAGGAAATTAATCTGCCTGATGAGATAATAGACGTTCTTTTTTTAATAAAAAAAGAAATATTCATAAGGCAGGTGCATGCGAGCGACAGAAGGTTCAAGGATTTAGTTTCGATACTTAAATCTTCCGCTTTTTTCAGAGGATCTCGAGAAGTCAAAAAGGAAGATATTTACAATATTAAATCAAGCTTATGGACATACAGTTCTGATATAAAAACTGTTGACGTAGTAGTTAATAAGATTTTACAAGCAGTATAAAACGTTAGAAGGAGCGATATTATGTTTAAAAAAATTGCAGTTTTTATGATTATATCTTTATGGGCGGTAAACGCCTATAGCATGGGCTATTCTAGTTTAAACCATTACAGTTATTATAATAGGCGACGCGTGCACAAGCTGGCGATAAACAAAAACATAGTTTATAAGCTTAATACGGCATACGGTTTTATTTCCGTTATCACGTTGCCTGTTATACCGCTTAATGTCGCTATCGGCAATTCTTCGGCGTACGCATTTAACGTGCTCGGCAATCAGATATTCGTCAAACCTTTATCTTACAATAAAAAGGTTTCGACTAATATGGAAATACTTACTAAGTACGGACTTCTTAATATATTAATCGAAGTAACAAACAAACAAAACGCGGCATTTGAGTTAAATTTGGCAAGCCCTGATTCCGGGATGTTTTATAAGAATTATATTGCTAGGAAATTACGATTATTGGAATCGAAACTGCAAAATCAGTATATGTCAAAATATAAGACGCTTGCGGCGATGAAAAAGCAGGTCGCTAAAAATAAATTGTATGTCGAACAATTAATATTATCCATAAACAAACAACCCGTCAATATATCGTCGAATAAGCATAATATATCGTTTACGGTACTTTATAAATCTAAAATAGGCGATAAGCATTATATCAAATTTATGGTTTCCAACAGTACGAATGATTATATAGTTCTGCACGATTTATATCTTTACGATACCAGTTCGTCTTGGTACGGAGCTTCTTCAAAAAAAGAAGCCAGGATACTAAACCCCGTTTCAAATTTAAAACTTATGCCGCGCGAAGTTTATAAAGGCTATATAGTTTATAACGATAAAAACGCAAATAATATTTCGGTTCATCTATATCTTAAAGGAAAATTAACAATAATTAGAGTCCAAATATGAAAAAAAATATTAATATTGTCGCATTTTTAATATTGTTGCTTCCCGCTATGGCTCTTTCGGGGTGCGGGTATAATTCATATTACGATGCCTCTGGAAATTACAGTAAAACCTTAAACTCAAACCAAGCCGAGAAGTTAAATAAAATAATGTTTTCGTATTTAAATATACCTATTGTCAAGTTTGCAGTCGTAACTCCCCCGACGGTGACGGGGAAGACTGGTAATAATTTTTATCAGCCTTCCCCTGTTATCGTGAATACAACAATAAATTCAAATAAAACGAGAACACATGGCAACAAACATTTATATAATGCGATAACGGCTGATAATAAATTATTTGTGCAGATATTCAGCAGAAAAACTGTCTTGATAAATAAAACATTTAATATCAAGAAAGTGGTTATTGCTATCAAAAAAATAAGATACGATAAAGGCTATGAGGTTGTATATCTATCCATCAAAAACCTAGGCGATAAAAGGACCGTGACGGAGAACTTTAAATATTCAAATGCCGGTAACACATTTAAAATTAAAAAGTTCGAAGTGATTCAGAATTTAACGGTTGCCGAAAAATATAAAAGAGGCATGATTTTATGGCTAAAGTTTTAATAGCGGTTATTATAGGCATATCTATATCTGCGACAAGCGCTTATGGATATTCTTATAACAAAATAATCAGGGCGGTTTTAGAGTCTTCAAGGGAGTTTAATATTCCGACGGGGCTTATTTTGTCCGTTATGCACGAAGAAAGCGATTTTAATATAAATGCCGTAAGTCCGAAGGGCGCGGTAGGATTAATGCAACTCATGCCTGCTACTGCGGCAAGCATAGGCGTAAACCCTTATGACCCCATTCAAAACATTATCGGCGGCGTTTATTATTTAAGATATTGCCTTAATCTAAAAAACGGCAATATTGCTTTGGCTTTGGCTTGTTATAATGCAGGGCCGAACGGCGGCGTGCCGAATTCTACATATACATATATTAAAAATATAGCGACATTTTATAAGGAGATATCGAGATGACGAAAAAGAAAACAAAAATAAAACAGCAAGAGCACGTTTCTCCTGCCCTAAATTTGCTTAAATTATTATTTTCTACGGTAGGCTGGCTTATAATATTTGCGGCAGCCGGAGTATTGTTGCTTTTGGCTGTAAAGCATGCCTTTGCAGCGTCTTATAAAGACGGGGTATGCACGTTTAGCCGTCCGCTCGGCTACCGTTATTACAACAGAAGGACAGGGCAAGGCTACGATCCCTACTATACCGCTAAAGTTTCGCAAAATATTTACAACGAATATTTTAGCGGAAACGATTCAAATATGAATTTGGCCGACGTAAATATCGTAAGCGATAGCGGCGTATTCGTTTACGAAAATACGATGGCGACCGGCGGGTATTCGTCCGTGTTTGATTACATCTGGCAGAACGGCTCTTGGGAATATACGGAGGGTTTAGATATAGCACAGGCCTCTTCTTTGGATATTCAGTATATGATTCCGGGCGAATTAGAGTTTGGGCCTATAATCCCGATTTGGAACAATAAAGATTATTACGAGTGGTGGATTAATAACGCTTTAAATTACTACGAAACGCAACAACCCGCATGGTTTAGTTATAACGGCCAGATAACGGAAGGTTTCGATGCATGGGAATGCGAAAGGGCTTTTAGGGGTTATCCGATAACCCAAGTAACTTATACTAATAAGGACGGTAAAAGCTATACGAGAAGCCTATTGACGGTTAAATTTCCGAAAATTCAGCCGTCTTCGGCTGGGTCTTGCCCTCCCTTGCCGATTTCGATTTTGTTCGGTTTCGAATGGTGCGTCAAGCATGGGCTATAAAATTAAAGGGGATATGCGATGAACGAAATAAAAAACAGCCTAAACCGCA
>JAKAKF010000173.1 GCA_021813595.1 bacterium | reverse complement strand
GTTCATGCTTTTCCGGGCATATCGAAAATATTTCCGGGTTGGGCCAAGGAATATGCCAGAATATCGAAACTTTAATATTTTCGTCATATTCTTTTATATATTTTGCGCATCTTGCAAGATGATAATCTTGAAGCCATATGACATTTTCGGGGGGAGATGCGGAACTTGCCGCCTCGTCCGAACCGCCGCTGCCGGAAATATTGATTAAATGGCCGTATTCGTAATTATTTTTTGATTCCTTTATTTCTTCTATTATAGAGTCAGCAAATTTTTTATTAACGTCGTCGTAAGTTAAAAACTGCGCGGAGTTAAAAACAGGCTTAACGTAAACGATGTGGCACAGCGGCCATAAAACGGAATTTGCATAACCGTAATAATAATCGTTTATATCCGTTTTGTTAAGAAAAATTCTTTTAAGGGTATAAGATTCTTCGCCTTCGGAAAGTTTTATCCTGCCTTTTTCGTCGGATACCGCTTTATCGGCATTTCCGCCCCCGTAAACGACCCATGTCCCGTTAAGATTTTTCATAATCGGCTCGAGGGCAATAGTAAGGCCGCCGACCGATTTTACCGCTTTGATTTTTTTTCCGAAGTATTCGTGCGATACGGGTTCCCTGTTAGAAGCAACTATTAAATTAATATTGCCTAATTTTTCTTTAATTAAATCATTAAATCTTTTTTTTTCCATAATTATTTATTGAAATTTATTAAAGATTTAATTAAAAATATAATATTCAAACTATATTTTCGTTATATTTTACTATATTTTTATTATTTTTACAATATTTCATTATTTTTTATATTATATTATAATAATAAATTATGTTTTATAACGGAATTAAAGAATTTAACGAAATAAAGACAAAAATAATTTCGGACTTCGCCGGCGTAAATTATAAGCCGGACTTTATATTTTTTTGCGTTGATTTCGACGGAACATTGGTCAAAATATGCAAAAACCCTTTGGATGTTTACGCTCCGGAACAGCTTAAATCTTTTTTAAAAACCGCGGGTAAAATAAAAAACGTTATATTTTGCGTAATTACGGGGCGGGAATTAAAAGATATACAAAACAGGGTCGGCATCTGTAAAAACATTGTTTATTCAGGCAACCACGGTTTTGAGATAAAAAGTTATTACGATAGCCTAAAAACCGATTTTCTTGTAAAAAATACCGAAAAATATATCCCGTTAATAAAAAAGGCATTAAATGAAATAAATAAATTTCGGAAAACAGTTTTGCAAAATTTAATCGTGGAAGACAAAAAATTTTCTATAAGCATGCATTACAGATTATTAAATTACGGCGAAACCAAGATTTTAAAAAAATATGTAAAGAATTTGCTTTCTGAAAATCCTTTATTTGATGAATATCTGCATATAATAAAGGGGAAGAAGATTCTTGAAATAAGGCCGGATATCGACTGGAACAAAGGACGCGCCTGCGATTATATAACGGAAACATTTGTAAAAACTGCAAAAATAGTTAACGGAAACCCAAGCGAAAAATTTAAGGAATCTAATAAAATAAATATCTTAAGAGTAAACATAGGCGACGATATCACCGACGAAACTATGTTCTCCGATAATTATAACATTGAAGCCGGCAATAGGAGTGCTGCCGTAAAAACCGTAAATTGCGTAATAGGCAAAAAGAAATCATTTGCCGATATTTATCTTGACGGTTATAAATATACGCCGTTTTTCATAGAAAATATTTTATCTATTTTTAATTTTTAGAACCTCAGCCTTAATCCCGCTTCCGGACCGTCGAACTCTAAACTGCCGTTTACGCCGTTAGTATCGACATGGACTTTATCGTAAACGTAATCCGCAAAGATAGACAGCGGGCCGACGGCTTTGTAATTTACTCCGGCATTTACATGGTAATAATAACCGTCCGGACCGACGGTAAATCCCTGGAATTTTCCTATAAAAGAAAAATCGTTTAAGGGAGATATTTTTATTCTTCCGCCTATTAAAGGTATGGGCAGGCTTACGTTTTTAGACTCCGATAGCCCTAAAGAAGCTGAATCCAATTCCGTTTTAGCCGTAATGACGTCCACACCCACTCCAAGACCCACGGAAACGTATCTGTCGAACTCTAAATTATGGTCGTAAAACATTTTATAGCTGTAAAGGTCTAATTTTGAATTAACCTCGGTATTTATATTATATTCCTGACCGTTGAAATAGACATTTTGAGACAGGACCTTGGAGCCGCTGTATTCATAAGGAACGTACGTAAAAGAAATCCTGTTGTCATATAAAATATAAATAGCGGCTTTCAGCATAGGTTCGGTTCTGGAAGTTTGAATCCCTAAATCGGACGGCGTCATATCGGTCGGACTATTACCGTTCACTAAACCGCCTACTTTAAGATGGCCTGTAAGGTTTTGAAAATATGCGCCGCCTTTAACTTCAAGCCCAAGCATACCGGAAGCATAAACTTTCAAAACGCCCGAAAAAACAAAATACCCCGCGCAAACAATAATAAATGATAATATTGCCAATCTAAAAGGTTTTTTTCTTTTAAAATTTTTTAAATTTTCGGTCATTTTAATTTTCCTCCGTTTCCTCTGTTTTTAAGCTTTTTATATCAGCTAATACCGCTAAGATCGGCAAAATAACAGTATATAAAAAATATTTTACATTCTTGTATAGTCTGCTATAAGCCCTTGATAATTTCCGACGCGGTTTTATTGTCGTATAGACCGTTATAGTTAGTTTTTAGTTCTCTCATTATAACGCCTATTTCCTTGCTGTTTTTTTCTTTAGAAATCTTTTCGATATGCGATTTTGTTTCTTCATGCGACCATGTTTTCGGAATATACGATAAGATTATTTCTTTTTCTTTTAAAAGCTCCGATGTATCTTTGCCATTAGCCGCTAATATTTCGATAGACTGTTCGGTTTTTTTGACCCACGATTTTATTATTTTAACGATATCGTCGTCGCTTACAGTATCGCCGTGATTCTTCTCTTTTGTCAGTTTTAAGGCATCGCTCAGAATCATCGTTAAAATATTCTTTTTCGTGTTATCGTTATTTTTTCTGGCTGTTAAAAAGTCCGATTTTATTTGTTCGTGCAAAGTCATGTTTTGTTCTCCTTAATAAATAGCTTCCAAAAGCCTTATTATTTTACTTGCGCCGCCTTTCCGCCCTCTTTTTTATATCTTCATAATCCATTTAAAAAGGCCTGTGCTAATTATAACAAATAAAAACCCTAAAGTTCAAATCTAAAAATTATAATTGATGGAAAAATATTTATATTGTTTTGCGCTTCGGCTTTTTAAATATGCATTCGTTAATTTCGCCCATATTGTAAATCCTTAATTTATGGCTGCGCGGAAATTCCCGTTTCAAAAGTTTTTTAAAAATAGCGCCCAAGCCGTTAAAATCGGAAACAAATTCTTCGTCGAAAAAACCTCTTTCCAATATGCAATACTCGTCTTCTTTCGATTTTATAATATAAAATCCCCTGTCTCTTTTATAGCTCCTGACGTCATAATAATGCCCGACGGGAATAATTTTTAATTTCTTGAGCAGAATGTCGATAAAAGTTTCTTTGGCAATCATTACCCTTAAACGTCAAATTTTTTAAAAATATACGTGAAAACTTGTTAAAAGCAGGTCTTTGAAATGGTCGGGACGACTGGATTTGAACCAGCGACCCCTTGCTCCCGAAGCAAGTGCGCTACCGAGCTGCGCTACGTCCCGAATTTATGAAATGTTATGAAAAGAACATTTGATGCGGATTTTTGAACA
>JAKAKF010000069.1 GCA_021813595.1 bacterium | reverse complement strand
GTCGCCGGTATATTCTATTCTTTCCTGATACCAGTTTATCGCTTGAAATTCTTCGATAAGCGACTGCCTTGCCATTTCAAGATTTCTCGTTTCTTCGCTGAGTACTTCCTCGACATGATGTTCATCGCACATAATTTCTCCTTGAATTTAAAATTTAACGTATTTATTTTTAATTAATAATTAATATTTTATTACAGGCGCATATATATAGTCAATTAAATATAAGAATGCGTGGAGGCAGTCCAAAAGCTGTCTTGAAAAAAAAGGCTTAATCGGATAATATTATATATATGGAGATAGAAAAAAAAGTTCTTATAGCAGTCGACCTTAATTTTGAAACCGGCTTTTTATTGTCCAAGACGGCTTCGTTTTTCAGGGGCGCCTCCGCAAAGTTCTATATTCTGCACGTTATTTATTCCGATATATTTACGTTCTTAGATAAAAAATCCTCAGCAAAATCCAAAGCGGACGAAGCATATGAATTAACCGAGAAAGAATTGAAAGAGGCGGGTTTATATTATCTTAATTACGAAATTTTTATTTCTACGGGTATCCCCGCCGCCGAAATTCTTAATTTTTCAAAAAAAAAAGGAACGGATATAATCGCCTTGGGAACCCATCAGAAAATAGGTTTTAAAGAATTTATTTCCGGCTCCGTTTCTTTTTCCGTTTCAAAAAATTCGATATGCCCCGTTCTTTTAATACCCCTTAAAAATACCGCTAAACAGGCAGAAAAGGAATTAGTAAAAGAATCCGCGGTATCGCTAATAACCCCGTCCTGATTATATTGACTATATTTTTATGATAATAGTTTACGATTTTAAAATTCCGGCAAACGATGCGGAAAAGCCCGAAAAAGACGAAGATTTTTTTACCGGTTATTTTACCTGTTATCTAAAAAAATATGCTTCCGATAAATCACGGACGTTTTTAAAATCGGGTCCGTCTTTTGACGTAAAAATTTTAAAAAAGTCGGTAGATTTAAGGCAAAAAGAACAAAAAATGGTTTTTAAAGCCCTGATAAAATTGAATACTGCCGACGCCAAGGAAGACGATTTTATAAATTTATTGAATAAAATCGGCTTAAAGGCGAAAAAAGCGGATAACGAAGAAGAAAGTCCGTTTAACTTGTTCAAAGGAGAGGAGGCAGGTATTCCTGTCACGGCAGGAGTTAAAAATAAAAACATTGCGAAGCCCGGCAAATATAAAGCGCTTATAATAGGTATGGGTCCCGCGGGAATTTTTGCCGCTTTATATTTATTAGAAAAGGGCATAAAGCCTATATTAATAGAAAAAGGCAAGCGCGTCGAAGACAGGATAAAAGACGTGGCGCGCTTAATGAACGAAGGCAAATTCGATAAAAAAAGCAATGTGGCATTCGGGGAAGGAGGCGCAGGAACGTTTTCCGACGGAAAACTTACGACCAGAAAAAACGACGCCGCCGTTTCTTATGTTTTAAATTTTTTAGTTAAAATGGGAGCGGATAAAAATATTTTAACGGAGCATAAACCTCATCTAGGAAGCGACAATCTGATTAATATATTGAAAGAAATAAGAGACCATTTAATCAAAAACGAAGCCGAAATTTATTTTGAAGAAGAATTGAAGGATTTTGAGGTTAGCGAAAACGGGACGGTATGTTCGGCTAAGACCGATAAAAGGATTTTTAAAACGGACTTCGTTATTTTAGCTTCGGGGTCTAACAGTTACGATACCTATGAATTGCTGGAAAGGAAAGGGGTGGCTATGGAAAGAAAGCCTTTTGCGGTAGGTTTCAGAATAGAGCACAAAAGGGATTTTACCGACGGTTTATTTTTTAAGGGAAATGCGGGCAAAGAGGGCATAAAACTAAAAGGAGTATATTACAATATATCCTCGAAAGAATACGGCGGATATTCTTTCTGCATGTGTCCGGGAGGCGTCGTCGTCAATTCTAGTTCCGACGAAAATCTTCTCTGCGTTAACGGCATGAGCTACTCCGGCAGGGATATGGAAAATTCCAACAGCGCGATAGTTGCCGCGGTCAGGCCGGAAATGCTGGACGGGATAGACCTGAACAGATATTATTCCGGAACTGGAGCCCTGCGTTTCAGAAAAGATTTAGAGTTTAAAGCATATGAGGCGGGTGGCGGGAATTTCGCTGCCCCTTATCAATATACGCCTGATTATATAAAAGACGTTTATAATGCTGCCGCCGCGGCCGTACCGGACTTTAAAGGCAATACCCGCGCCGCCGGCATACCCGCGCCGTCATACAGACCGTCGGTTAAATACTTTAATCTTTTTAAATTGCTGCCTGATTTTTTAAATTTGTCTATAGCGGGGTCGTTGGCCGAGTTTGAAAGTAAGTTTAAGGGGTTTGCCTCAAAATCTATTTTAACGGGGCTCGAAACGGGAACTTCTTCCGCCGTAAGAATTAAAAGGAATTCCGATTACGAATCTATATCGGTCAAAGGCCTGTATCCATGCGGAGAGGGTTCCGGATATTCCGGCGGGATAATTACAAGCGCCATAGACGGAATAAGGTGCGCGGAAGCGGCAATAAAAAAAATAATCGTTAAAAATGGCTAAAAAATATTAAATAATAATGAAAAATAATTTTATTAAAATTTTTGTTGCAATCCTATTTATAAAAATATAAAATTAACAATAAATAAAAATGTATGTAAAATTATAGAAGAAATATTAATTTTTTAATTTAGCAGGTGCTCTATATGAAATTCCTATCCGGAAGCGAATACCAAAAATTAATTAGAGAAATAAGCGAACTTAAAGCAAAAAACAACGAAATGGAAGTTTCTTTGAAAAGAAAGGATTCCGAAATTTCATCGGCAAGAGACGACTATAAAAAAGAAATCGAAGGTTTAAAATTAAAAATAGATTCTCTCGAAGAGGACATCCGCAATAAAGAAAATCTTTTGAATTCATGCGCAGGCGATTCGGAAGAACTGCCCAAAGTCAACGAGAAATTTAATGAATTTACGGCAAAATGCAGGGAATCCAAGGCAAACATTAAAAATTTTGTCGATTCTTTAAGCCATATGTATTCCAGTTCATTTTCGACTTTAGAAAAAACATATAAGGATTCGGTCGAACTTTATAAACTTACTCTTTTCACGGACGAGATTTTAAGCGCCATCGTTTCTATTACAGACCAGATTAATTTGCTGGCTTTAAATGCGGCGATAGAAGCCGCAAGGGCTGGAGAAGCGGGAAGAGGGTTCGCCGTAGTCGCCGACGAGGTCAGAAAACTTTCGGAAAAATCGTCAAGCTCTACCAAGGAAATATCCAACGTACTTTTCGGGATAAGAAAAGTCAGCGCAAAACTGAACGATACCCTCAGAATAGACAGTAAAATGAACGAAGGTCTCATGAAAACTATAAAAAATATAGACAATAAAGTTAACGATATCTGCGTATAGATCCAACTTTATTGTTTTAAAAATTAAAGAGGTATTTTAATCCATGATATCAGAAGTTTTATACGAATCGCCAAATCATAAGTTCGTTTACATAGGCAAGGATCCCGACAGGCCGGATTATATAATAGACACGAATCAGTATCTGCTTATTCACGATAAAATAGCTACCATAATGGATCCGGGCGGAATAGAGATGTTTTCTTCGGTATCGTCCGCTTTTGCCGGAGAAGTGCGGATGTCGGACGTAAAATTTATATTTTCTTCCCATCAGGACCCGGATGTTATTTCATCCCTTGCTTTGTGGCTTTCCATTACCGATTCGAAAATAATTATCGACAGAATCTGGTCAA
>JAKAKF010000131.1 GCA_021813595.1 bacterium | reverse complement strand
TTACAAATGGCGACCGAAAAATTTCCTTTTTTTACGTTTGCGATAACTCTTTTTTTAACGTCGGAAAATTTAATTTCTTGTTCTTTAAAAGAATAATGCAGTTTATTTTTGATTATCTGCATAAGAGCAAGATTAAAGACGTCTTCCGGATTTATATCGTTTTTGCAAGCATAATTAAAACGGCAAGGTTCATGCTGCATACACGGATAACATTGTATAACGGAGTGTATCACGTAAGAATTTTCTACGTGAGGGCCTGTTTCGTAAAAATTGGCGTTGCCGGTATATAAAGAAACGGACGGAACGTTAAAAATCTGCGCAATATGCAAAGTTCCGGTATCCGACGCTATAATTAAATCAAAGTCTTTTATAAGATAAATAAGTTCGTTGAGTTTGGTCTTTCCGGTTAAATCGATAATTTTTAAGCCTTCCGGCAGTTTTTGTTTTATTTCTTCTGCGGCGGACGATTCTTCAGCAGTTCCGACAATTATTATTTCGCAGTTTAAATTTAGAGAAAGCATGCTTATCAGCTTTGCGTAATTTTCGGATTGCCAGATTCTTTTCTGATGCGTTGCCCCTATAGAAATGCAAATTCTTACGGGTTCGTCGCTTAACCGTTTTTTTTTGCTTTCGATTTTCTTTTTTAATTTTATAATGCCGTACGAAGTTTTTATTTCGGCCGGCTTTTCGCTGCCTATAAAGGAATATAAATCGGTAATGTTTATCCTGTTTAGGCTGCGGTTTTTTACGATATTAAAAAGGTAGTTTGCGGGACCGCTTCTTGAAATTGATTCTGCGGTTTTTTTTGATTTATTTAAAACAATAAAACCTTTCTTTTGATTTTTAAAAAAATTTAAAAAAAGGGAATTAGCAAAATCATAGTTTAAGTTTACGGCAAGTTCGTGTTCAGAAGTTAAATCTAATAAAAATTTATCAAATTTATTTAAGCATTTTACGGAAATACCGAGGGGATTCAAGAGGCTTTCGTAAGTAATAAAATTTATTTCTGTATTAAAAATATTTTTTATGTCGTATATACTTTCGTCTATCAGTATATCAATTTTTTTTGCTTCGTCTCCGTCTGCAGAGGCTAAAGACTCGATAAGCGGAACCGATTGAAAAAAATCGCCTATTCGTCTCGTTTGGAATATAAAAATATTCATTAAGTATATTATTCATTCATCAAGAGGACATATCACATTAAGCGGATACTGCAATACCGCCTGAAACCGGTTTACTATAAATACTTGCATTAACGTTTGAAAGCGCGATATTTTGATTCTGTTTCCTGTCTTTTTCTATTATAATCTTCCAACCGTTTAAAAGGTTTTGTAATATATTAAGCGACTCGTCAAGTTTATGCGCATCTTTCTTAAGATTTGCCGTCGTCAGATGGATTGACAAAAAAGTATAAAGTTTGTTCAAATTTTTTGCCGTTTCCCCGCCTTTTTCCATATTGAGACGTGCATTGAGTTCATTAATAATGGAAACGGCATTGGATATATTTATCGACTTGCCTGCATAATCGTTTTGCGCAAGTCTTTCTTTTGCTTCTTTTATAAAATTTATAGCGCCTTCATAAGCCATTATTATAAGCGTTCCCTGGTCAACTGTATTGACGTTTATGTTTTCGTATTTTGAAATTGCATCCATATAAAATTTATCCTCCTTAAAGTTTATTTATATACCTTTATAGTTAAGCGCCTTGGGCAATCATCTGCTTTATGCTGCTGGTCATAGCCGAATTTGTAGTTTGCATCTGCCCTATGTAAGACTCCAAACTTGAAAACTGTTTCGTGTACATACCCATCTGGTCCTGCACCAATGCTTGCTGTAAAGAAATCTGATTATTCATAGCAGTAATCTGGTCGTTTATATCCTGTTCGCTGAATTGTATAACTCCGTTTGCAGGATTTGTATATGTATTTAAAAAATTAGTCATGCCGCCGGGTTGAGAAGCACCGCCAGCAGTGGGCGAACCGTTTACTAATGCGCTGAAAAACTGCTGAACCTGTTGAGGATCAGATGTTAACATATTGTTTAATTCCGTAGTGTTAAGCTGAAGTTTTCCCGTGCCGCTTGAACTCTGGGTAATTCCGTAAGTAGAAGCAAGACCGGCATTTCCGGAAAGACCGGGGGCTTCGCTTCCTATAAAGCTATAAAGATTATCTACCAAATTATTCAAAGAAACGTTGCCGCCAAGCGGACCTAGAGTTTCCGACTTTGTATTTCCGGAACCGCTCGAAGTTACGGTATTCTGTGCGGACACGTCGCCTATTACTTTATTATACGCAGAAATAAAACTGTTTACGGCGTTATCTATAGTCTGCGTATCTAAACCTACCGTTATAGTAGTCGAGCCTTTTGAACCAAGGCTTAACGTAACGCCGGGGATGACGTTTTTAATAGTATTGGACTGACTTGCAATATTGATGCCTTCATAATTTAATGTTGCATTTGCCGCTGATTGAGTTGTGGTAAAAGTAAGAGCCGTCCCTCCCGTAAGATTGTCCGTAACCGAAGGAGCATAATCCGTTCCGGTATTATTACTCGTCAAAACAAGCTGATAAGGATCGGTAGAACTTCCATTATTAATAATGGAAGCGCTTACGCCTGCGTTGGCATTATTTATTGCCTGTGCTAAATCGGCTAAGGTATAACCTGTAGTGGAATTCAATGCTACATCGGTCGTAGTTCCGTTAACCGTTATATTAAATGTTCCAGTCGTACTAGAGCTTGCCACGGCGGTGGAAGTCGCCGCTACGCCCTGCGAAGCAATTACTCCCGCAGTAGCAAGACTTGAAACGGTTACATTGTATGTTCCCGGAATAGCCGAAGACGAAGCCTGCGCGGTTGCGACAGAAGTATCGCTAGAAGTTGCAGTATATGATTGAAACAGAGACGGCTGACCTAGAGCCGAAGCAGAAGAACTTAAGGCGGAAATATCGGAGCCTATAGATTGCCAAGCAGAAAGCTGATTATTTAAAGGGGTTTCTTGAGCCTTCATTAAAGTAATAGGAGCGGATAAAGCCTTGTTAAGCGCATTCAATATAGCCGTATAATTAATTCCAGACTCAGGACCGGTTCCCATAACGATAAGACCCTGATTTGGATAAGAACTCGGCGTCAAACTGCTGCCTGTTGAAGATATAGACATTTTATATTACCTCTGATAATGCAGGGAATTAATTCTGCCGGCATTATCCTTAATTAACGTTATAATTTACTGCTGTATAGATTTCCTTTCTGATAATTAGACATCATTTTTAAAACCGAATTAGGCGGAATCTGCGCCAGAACTTTTCCGGTTTTAAAATCTACTACGTTAATAACTGCTCCGCCGGCGCTTGCATCCCATTTAAAAAGCATTGCCTGAGAAAGCATAGGCGACGGATTAAGATTCGACTCTATCTGTTTGCTCAATTCTTTCTGTTTTTCGGCGTTGCCATTTACCAAATTGGTTTGTTTTGCCGATGTTTCTGTATTGTTATTCACTGTATTTAGTTGAACGGCATTATTTTTTTTGGAATTTACTACAGACGCATTTGTATTATTCGCATCCGATGAATTATTACCGTTAGCAATATTTGCCGCATTTACGCTTAAAGATATATTATTCATGATATATCACTTCTTTTTATATGGAAGTTATGAAAACCGTGGACAGATTTAAAATCTGTCCACGAACAGCTAAATCATAAAAATTTTACTTCAACAGGGTCAAAAGTCCCTGAGGAACCATCGAAGCCTGAGAAAGCATAGCTTCGCCTGACTG
>JAKAKF010000026.1 GCA_021813595.1 bacterium | reverse complement strand
GTTTTGCCTAATTCCTATGTTTTTGGCGTCGATAAATCCGTTACGATGATAAACCATGCAAATAAGGTTTTTAATAAAAAATTAAAAAATAATTATGTTTTTCATTCCGAATTTGAGGCCGATGGCGGGTCGCTAAGAATTTTTAGAAATGAGCCCGATTATTTGAGCTATTATGAGCCGAGGCTTAAATATATGATTGCGGACAGCGCAAATCTTCCATTCGGTAATTTAAAGTTTGATTTAATTTTACTGAAAGGAACATATAAATGCTTAGAAAATAAGTTTGATTCCCTGAAAGAGATGTACAGGGTTTTAAGCCACGGCGGGGAAATTTTTATATACGAGTTTAGAAAAAATATTCCGGAAGACGAATTTATCGAGCTAACTAAGCATATGAAACCCCAAAAGGTAAAATCGCTGAGGCGGAAATTAAACTGCTCTTTAGATATGGAAGAATATAAAAAGTATTTACTGGAAGCTGGATTGACCAGGTTTTCTAATATAGAACCGGACGGGCTCGATTTAAAAATAAGAATAAAACGTGGACAGATTTGAAATCTGTCCACAATGAATAAGGAGGAAGATAGCAATGAGTATTATGGACGGTTTTTTCGGCGAAATAGATAATTACGTAAATGCACCTCGTCGTTCCGGGGTAAAATGGGTTCCTCATTTTCTGATAGAATTCGACCATGCAAACTGCATATCCTGCGGCAGGTGTATTAAAGTCTGTCCAGGCGGAGTTTACGTATTCGAAGACGACGGAGATAAGATGCTCGTCAAAATAGAAAACTTGGATAACTGTATAGGCGATACCTGCTGTGAGAAGGTATGCCCAAAAAACAAGACGATGCATCTTCATAAGTTTTCACCGCTTGCTAAAAATTAATATTAAAGAATAACGGATATATCCAATAAATAAAGGAGTCTAAAATGGCAGTCAACTTTAAAGAACAAGAAGGGATAGTCGAAGACATTATAAGCGTCTATTCCGAAAAGGCCAAAAAAAACAGAAAAGAACATATCGGCATTAACGATAAAGAAACATGCGGGACCTGCGTTGCAAAATCAAACGTAAAATCCCTTCCCGGCGTTATGACGCCGAGGGGCTGCGCATATGCAGGTTCAAAGGGAGTTGTCTGGGGACCGGTTAAAGACGTTATTAATATAAGTCACGGTCCGATAGGATGCGGCCATTACAGCTGGGGAACGAGAAGAAATCTTGCTAACGGCGAGCCCGGAGTCGAAAATTTTATGCCTTTTCAATTTACTACCGATTTTAAGGAGAGAGATATCGTTTTCGGCGGAGATAAAAAATTGGAGCAGGCAATAAAAGAATTACACGAACTATTTCCGACCGCAAAAGGCATAATTATAGATTCGGAATGCCCGATAGGCTTGATAGGCGACGATATAGAGGCTGTGGCGAAAAAAATGACCGATGAAATAAAGATTCCGGTTATTCCGGTAAGATGCGAAGGTTTCAGAGGTGTGAGCCAGTCTCTGGGGCATCATATAGCAAACGATACTATAAGGGATTTTGTCGTAGGAACTGGAGAAATAGACGAAAGTAAAAAGACCCCTTATGATGTAGCAATACTCGGCGATTATAATATCGGCGGGGATGTCTGGTCGTCGATGAAAATATTTAAAGAAATGGGCTTAAACGTTGTTGCCCACTGGTCGGGAGACGGTTCCATAGAGGAAATGAAGATAACTCACGGGGTAAATTATAATCTTCTGCATTGTTACAGGTCGATGAATTATATAGCGAGGCATTTCGAAGAAAAATTCGGCATACCGTGGATTGAGTATAATTTTTTCGGTCCTACCAAAATAAAAGAGAGCATAAGGAGCATCGCAAAATTATTCGACGAAAACATTCAGGAAAAATCCGAAGAAGTTATTAAGTCGTATGAACAAAAAATGCAGGAGGTCATAGATAAATACCGTCCGAGATTAGAAGGCAAAAAAGTAATGATATTAGTCGGAGGTTTAAGGCCGCGTCATATAGTCGGAGCTTATGAAGATTTAGGAATGAAAGTCGTATCTGCGGCATATGAGTTTGCCCATACCGACGATTATGAAAGAACTACGAAAGAATTAGAAAACGGAGCAATAGTTGCCGACGATATGAACGAATACGAATTCGTCGAACTTGCAAACAGGCTTAAGCCCGATTTAGTCGCCTCAGGCATAAAGGAAAAATATGTTTTCCAGAAAATGGGGATACCGTTCAGACAGATGCACTCATGGGATTATTCCGGACCCTACCACGGTTACGACGGATTTGAAATATTTGCGAAAGATATGGATCTTGCTGTAAACAGCCCGTCATGGAAATTAGTGAAGCCGTCATGGAAAAAATAAAAGAAATAAAATGAAGAACTCCTGTCATTCCTGCGTAAGCAGGAATCCAGAAGCCCTATAAATACTTGTTATTAAAATTATACCGGAGGTTTGATTATGGAAAAAGAAGAGGTTAAAAAGATAAAAGACTGGATGAATACCGAGGAATATAAAGAAAAAAATTTCAACAGGAAAGCAATAGTAATAAATCCCGAAAGGGCGTGTCAGCCGCTTGGAGCGGTACTTTGCGCCGCAGGCTTTGAAGATACTATGCCTTTCGTTCACGGTTCCCACGGGTGCGTCGCCTATTATAGAAATAATTTATCCCGCCATTTCAGGGAGCCTTTTGCGGCGGTTTGCACGTCTTTAACCGAAGACGGTGCGGTTTTCGGCGGGCAGGCAAACGGATTAGAGGGGTTTAAAAATGCAACCGCCTTATATAAGCCGAAAATGTTTGCGATATCTACGACGTGTATGTCGGAAATTATAGGGGACGACCTTGGTTCTATCGTAGGCAATGCAAGAGAAAAGGGTTATTTATCCGAAGATATATCTGCGCCGTATGCAAATACGCCGAGTTTTGCCGGCTCGCATCTCGAAGGTTACGACAGTATGCTTAACGCTATAATCGAAACTCTGGGCAAAAAATCTGATGCCGGCAAAACCGATATAATTAATATAATTCCGGGCTTCGATACCACTATAGGAAATATTAACGAAGTTAAAAGAATTTTAAAAATTTTCGGAATTAATTTTCTTGTTCTTGCCGATTATTCCAATACCTTGGATAGCCCTTTAAACGGGGAGTATAAACTGTACCCGGACGGCGCCACAAAGCTCGAAGACGTTAAAAATTGCGTAAGCAATAAAGCGGCTATCGCCATGCAAAAATATTCTACAAAAAAAACGGCGGCAATGCTTTCCGAGAAATTCGGCCAGGACGTAAGAGTCGTTAAAAGCCCAGTAGGAATAAACTATACCGATGAATTCTTAATGACGCTTTCCGAGCTTTCGGGAAAAGAAATTCCGAAAGAGCTTGAAGACGAAAGAGGAAAGGCGGTAGATTCTATGACCGACGCACAGCAGTATATACACGGGAAAAAATTTGCGATATTCGGAGACCCCGATATGCTTATCGGACTTACGAGCTATCTTCTCGAAATGGGTGGAATACCGAAATATATTTTATGTTCAAACGGTACGGAAGATTTTAAAAAAGAAATAGAAGATTTATTTTCCGCTTATTCGGAAAATGAGGGCGAAGTTTATATAGATAAAGATTTATGGCACTTAAGGTCTTTAGTGATGACTTCGCCGGTAGATATGTTCATAGGCCCTTCGCACGGCAAGTTTGCGGCAAGAGAGGCTAAAGTTCCTCATATAAGAATAGGCTATCCGATATTCGACAGGGTTAATATCCACAGGT
>JAKAKF010000237.1 GCA_021813595.1 bacterium | reverse complement strand
TAAATAATATAACATTATAGAGATTTTTATTCAAGCGCTAATACAACAAAGGTTTATTTGCCTCGCAGTTTGATTATTTTTACAAAATCCGTGGAACCGGGTTCTCCTATGGGAACGCCGCCTGTCAATATGGCGTAATCGGGACTTTTATGCCCTGCGCTTTTCAATCCACCGTTAATTAAATAGATTGCGTCTTTTAAGTCTATATCCTGAGACTCTATATTTTTCATAACAACGCAAAAAACTCCGTAATTTAAAGACAATTTCCGCTTTACGAATTCGTCGGGAACTATAGCGAGAATAGGCACATGCGGCTTTAACGACGATATCAGGTTAGCGGTATAACCCGACCTTGTTATTGCCGCTATAATAGAATTTTTTAAAAGCTTAGACGCCGCAACCGACATTTCGGCAATTATATTTGAAATATCCGGCGTTTGCATTTCGATAACGTTTAAATTATTTCGCTCGTCCAAATATTCCGCAGGATTGCCTAATTTATATATTTTATTATATATTGCGCTCTTTTCGGTAGCTTTTATAATCTTAGACATATATTTAACGGCTTCCGCCGGATATTTGCCGACTGCGGTTTCTTCGGACAGCATTACCGCATCCGTTCCGTCAAAAATGGCGTTGGAGATATCGGTAACCTCCGCCCTTGTCGGAGATTCGTTCTCAACCATAGACAAAAGCATCTGCGTTGCCGTTATAACAGGTTTTTTGTAAGAATTAGCAACGGAAATTATTCTTTTTTGCTCCAGGGGAATATTTTCAACCGGAGCTTCTACTCCAAGGTCGCCTCTCGCTACCATTAAAGCGTCGGCAATGCGGGCGATTTTCTCAATGTTTTTTAGGGCATCGAGCTTTTCTATCTTTGCAATAATTAAAAACTCTTTCCCATCGCATTCGCTTTTAAGAAAATTTTTAACGTACAAAATATCTTCGCTGCTTCTGACAAACGAAACCGCAAACATATCGACGCCTTGTTCCGCTCCGAATTTTAAAAACTTTTTATCGCTATCGGTAGCAGAAGGGATGCTTAAAACCGAATCCGGGAAATTTATGCCTTTTTCCGGCTTAAGTATGCCGCCGGTTAAAACTTCCGCTTCGAGTTCTCTTCCGTTTAGCTTTCTTATTATTTTTAATTTTATCTTTCCGTCGTCTATATATACTAAACTTTTGGTTTTTATATCCTTGCATAGATAAGCATAATTTATAAAAATATTTTTTTCGTCGGACTCTATATGTTTATCCGTTAATTTTATTATATCCCCTTTATTAATCGGTATATAATCTCTCGATAATTTTCCCGTCCTTATTTTAGGTCCGGGCAAATCAATCAAAATAGCGGTATCTTTGGATATCGACCTTATATTTCTAATTGCTTTTGTAAAATAAGTTTCATCTCCGTGCGAAAAATTCAGCCTTATAACGTCTGCTCCGTTTTTTATAATGCTTTCGAGCACGCGCCTGCCATCGCTTGCCGGTCCGAGAGTAGCGACAATCTTTACTTTTTTATTATAGATATTAAACATGCAGATTTTTACCGTTTTTTTAACTCTTCGTTTAATCGAAATTATATCAGATTATCAAAAACCCTTCAAATATTTAAAATTTTTAAATTTTTTTATCCCCTTAATCCTTTACAAACATATAATTAAAAGGGTAAAATAATAAAAGCTGGAACCAATTTAAAAAACAAGATAAATTATGCTCAATCTTTATAATCCTCAAAATTTTTCGTCTTTATTTTCGGTATTAACAACGGCTTTTTTGCTTGGAATAGTTCACGGATTTACGCCGGACGAACATACTTGGCCGATTACGTTCAGCTATTCCATAGGCAGTTACAGCACTAAAGGCGGATTTAAAACAGGACTCTTATTTTCCCTCGCGTTCACGTTTCAAAGAGCCGTAGCATCCGAACTATCGTACTACGCTTTAGGGAAAATATTAACAAAACCGGATGTCGTTCCTATAATATACATATTCGTCGGCATAGTAATGTCATTCGCGGGAGCTTACGTAATAGGCCTTGGAGAAAACTTCGAACTGTTCGAGGGACTCGAAAAAATACTTTTGAAATTTTTAAAAATCAAAACTCTTGAGCCGCAAACAAAATATGCGGGGAATAAATCGCACCCTATACCCTTATATATGGTACTGCTTCACGGATTTATAGCCGGATGGGGCACAGGCGCTTTTGCGATTATAGTTTATACCGTCCTTGCTCCAAAAATGCCTAACGGATATATAGGGTTTCTGCCGGGTCTTTTATTCGGTCTCGGCACTATGGCGACGCAGATAATTATAGGCATGTTTGCGGGGAGATTTATGGAGCGGCTTAAAATTCCAAAAAAGGGGATAGAATATATAGCAAGAAGAACATCGGGATTAACCCTTTTTTGGGGCGGGCTGGCTTTCGTGCTGGCGGCGGCATTGGAAATAGCCTTTCCCAAACTTATACAGGCGGGGTTCATCACGCCTGTTAAAGTCCACAATCTTCACACTCTTGGAGTAGGATTCTTTCTGGTTATTTTTATAATCTTATTCATATTGGCGACGTCGTTCATTAAATCTTTAAAATACGTAAAAAATAACGGTTCGGAGTTTCTGTAAAAATAAAATACCTTAACTCACCGATTGAACAATTTTAATAATCTCTAACGGTGAGTTAAGGAAATAATAATATTTAATAGTTTATTTTATCTTTAAATATCTCATTGTTGTAAATTGCAAAGTACTTCTTTACTCTTTTATAATATCCGTAATAGAAGTCAGAAAAAAGCCTGTTAGTGCTCTCGGAAATATCAAGGTTTAATCCGTTGCCGCCACCGTTTGGCCGGCCATGTTTTAAAGACCTGTAAACCAAAGTAGGTCCTACGTTATATGCAAACAAAGCAAGTTTTAAATTCTTAAATTCATATAGTAAACTCAATAAATATCTTGCGCCTATTTTTATATTTAAAGAAGGGTTATATAGATAATTTACCGGAAGATACTCTATATATCTCGTATTATAATTAAATTTTTTAGACTTTATGCGGTATTTTTTTATAAGATAAAGACCGGTTATCGGCTTAATCTGCATAAGGCCGACGGCTCCCATGTTAGAGTAGGAAAAATTATTAAACGAACTTTCGACTCTTATAACCGCCAGAATCAAAGCAGGATTTATCTTATATTTTTCGCCTAAATTAAAGATGAGGCCTGAGACCTTCTTTTCCTCAGGCACGGGAAGCCCCGAGTTAAATGTTTTTATAATTTTAAAAATCTTAATCTTTTCATAATCGACGCGTATTTTATTTTTAAGCAGTTTTACGTCCTGCCGTTCCTTTAAGTAGCTGTAATACATAGGAATAACATAACAGTAAGACAAAAAGGCTACGGAAATTAATACCGAGAGCAATAAAAAATAAGGTAAAAAATATTTAAATTGGATTTTGTTAATCAATTTTTTTATGATAATTCTCAATCCAAATAAAATTTTTCTAATTTTCTTCAAAATTTACTCCAAAACATTAAAATTTTAATAAAAAATATATATACAGCACACAAATAAACATTTTTAATATATATTTTGATTAAAATATATCATAAGTTAATATAAAAGTCAAATTTGCGACCTTTTCTCCGGTAAAAACCCCTATTTGACTGAAAAAAATCTTAAAAAAAATAATAGTCTTATTTTATTATAAAAAAATATTTTCTTGCCATTTATTTTAAAAAGTGGTAAATTAAAAATCATCGGCCTATTTTGATATTTTGGTTTTAATTAAT
>JAKAKF010000098.1 GCA_021813595.1 bacterium | reverse complement strand
AGCTTATCAAAAAACCGTTTTTAAGGCGGTTTGCCTGCGAATAATAAATCCTCTGCGCCCCGCTTAACGTAATCCTGACTTTATTAAGGCTTTCTTTTTTGGTCTGATTCCTGAATATATAGGTATTTGCAATAGCTAAAAGAATCAGGGGGATTAAAACGGCTAAAGAAAAGGACAAGACTAATTTAGCCTTAATAGACATTTTCGGCCTGTATCCGGCGGAATATTTTATTTCGGACATTGACGGCTTTTTATTTAATATTAATTTAAATCTAGTAATATATCTTATCTAAATTTTATAACTTTTGAAAATTTTTGCAAGAAAAAATGTTTCTAAAACTCCGTTAATCTTTAACTAAGCTTATAGCAAACTGTTTTGCGGTTCTTCCGGACCTCGAACCTTTAATGAGCGCATAATTTACGGCATTTTTCCTAATACCGTCCATATCTACGGAAGACGTTTTAACTCCGTATTTTTTCAAATATAATTCAACTATTTTTAAATACGTTTCCTGATTAAAACTGTATAACCCGTATGTAAGGCCAAATCTGTCGCTTAAAGAAAGGCTTTCTTCGGCTTCTTCTTCGGGATGTATCAAGCTGGAGCCGGGTTTTTCGACAGAAAACGTTTCCTTTGTAAGATGGCGTTTGTTAGACGTTGCGTAAATAATGATATTTTCCGGAAGTTCGTCTAACCCGCCGTCGAGAATGGATTTTAGTTTTTTATAAAACAAAGAATCTGCGTCGAATGCAATATCGTCAAAAATCAATATAAAACGGTACGGTTTTGTTTTAATAACGGTGATTAACTGGTATATAAGCTCCGCCGTGTCTTCCACTATTTCTATGAACTTTATCCTGTTTATATAAGGCGGTTCGCCGAACGATTTTGCCAGCGCCCTTATAAGCGAAGATTTGCCCGTTCCTCTGTCGCCCCATAAAAGCACGTTATTTGCAGGTTTACCCGAAGCAAATTTCATAGTATTCCTAAAAACGTCTTTGATTATATTGTCTATTCCTATAAAATCGGATAGCGACAGCGAATAAACGTCTGCTCCGCTTTCACCCGATTTTTTTAGTGCGAAATTTTCGTCGGATAAAGGCTTTAAAATATATTCGCCGTTAATTTTAAAAAACTTAAACGAACCAAATCTTTCTAAATGGGAAGCATCGTATTTAATTATACCTTGTTCATTATAATTAACTTTACGGGCATTTTTAAACTCGCCGTAAATTTCGGAAATAATACGATTGATATTTTGGACTTCTTTATTAAGTTCATCCATTATAATTTATTAATTTATAAATTAATTTTAATTACTTAAAAGAAGCGTTTAATTTAATAGAGCAGTAAGAAGAACACATAGAGCAGACTTTATCGTCCTTAAGGGGAAGGGAAGCTCTCATTTCTTTTGCTTTTTCGGGGTCTAACGCACATTCGTACTGTTTCTCCCAGTTCATCGCACGCCTGTTTTTGCTCATTTCTATATCTATATCTATGGCGCCTTTGATTCCTTTTGCGATATCTCCAGCATGGGCGGCAATCTTAGAAGCTATAACCCCTTCTTTCACGTCAGATACGGACGGAAGCCTTAAATGTTCTGCCGGCGTAACGTAACACAGGAAATCGGCGCCCGCGCCCGCGGCTATCGCGCCGCCTATTGCGCTTGTTATGTGGTCATAGCCGGGCGCTATATCTGTAACCAAAGGACCCAGCACATAAAAAGGTGCTCCGTTGCAAAGGCTTTTTTCCAATTTTATATTTGCTTCGACCTGATTTAACGGAACATGCCCCGGACCTTCTATCATTACCTGTACGCCCTCTTCAAGCGCTTTTTTCTGTAATTCGCCAAGTGTCACAAGTTCGGTAATCTGCGCCCTGTCGGTAGCATCGTTAAGGCAGCCCGGCCTTAATCCGTCCCCGAGACTTAAAACAACGTCGTTTTTCTTTGCAATTTTCAAAAGCCTGCCGTAGTCTTCGTAAAGAGGATTTTCTTTATTTTTTTTTATCATCCATGAAGCAATCAAAGAACCTCCTCTCGAAACTATGCCCATAATCCTCGTCTGCATATTCATAGTTTTTATCGAGTTTAACGTCAACCCGCAGTGGACGGTAATAAAATCTACTCCTTCTTCGCACTGTCTTTCTATAACTTCAAATAGATATTCCGGGTCAAATTTATCAATAAAACTTAATCCGCTCGAACCGCCGTTTTCCATGGCGGGTTGGAATGCTTCGTAAAGCGGAACCGTTCCAACCGGAACCGTTGAATTTTTAAGGATATTTTGCCTGAATTCTATTATGTTTCCACCTGTAGAAAGGTCCATCACGGCATCCGCTCCGCTTTTTATAGCCGCAAATAACTTTTCTAATTCTTCTTCGATGCTGTGGCTATCCCCGGAAGAACCTATATTGGCATTAACTTTTGTCTTTAAACCTTTTCCCACCGCAAGAGGGCTTATATCTCTTAAACGGTTCTTAGTTATAACCGTCATGCCGTCCATTATGTCGCCGCGTATTGTTTCGGCGGAAACGCCTTCAGCAGCGGCGCACGATTTCATTTCTTGGGTAATTATATTTTTCCTTGCGGCTTCAATCTGATTCATGTATTCCATATATTATTCCCTATTTTATTATTAAATGGTTTATTTGCCCGCCTATATTTAATTTATAAATTTACTATCTTTCGTTATTTTATCAGCGCGATTTACTTTGCACCTAGTATATCGATTAATGTTCTAACGGCTTTGCCTATATCTTCTTTTTTTAATATACCCGATTGGACCGCTATATGCCCGACTCCGGCTTTTTTTATTTCGGAAAGATTATTCTCATTAATACCTCCAAGAGCAAAAACGGGTATTTTGACGGAACGTACAACTCTTTCCAGCATATTAGCCCCCTGCTGAAATTCCTGATTTTTTGTTTTGTAAACGGGGCTGAATGTAATAAAATCAGCGCCGTCTTTCTCCGCTTTTACAGCTTCTTCTATAGAGTGGGAAGAATAAAATATTTTGAGATTTTTAATCTTTTCCTTAACCGCCTTAACCGGAATGCTGTTAATATTCAAATGGACGCCGTAGGCTTCAAGGGCTAACGCCGCATCTACCCTGTCGTTGACAAAAAATTTTACGTCCGGATATTTTTTCAATATCGGTTTAACCTTCTCACCTAATTTAATAAACTCGTTAATGCCGATATCCTTCTGTCTTAATTGAAATGCTCCTACTCCGTTATAAAAACAGGCGTCTAATGCTTCAAGATATCTGTTTTCGTCTTTAAAAAAATTCTTGTCCCCGATTAAATATATACTAAACCGACATATCATTTGTTTTTATTAATGCAATTATGCAGGAACGTTGGAAGAATAGTTTTTATACAAATATTATATAATTTTAGTCCTTATATTGTCAATTGAATCAACTCCCGAATCTATTATCGGAGCCGATACGGATTAATGCAATTTATATCTTGCAATTTTAATATTTTTTTGTTAGGATATTAAAGTTTGAAAATTAATATTAATAAATTAATTTTTATTGACAGGGGGAAGATCAATTATGGAAGACAATAACAAGCATTTTACGAAAGTAATGTGGATAGTAATGGTAATAAGCGTTATAGTTATTATCGGTCTAGGCATTTATTCCGCTACCGGTCTTAATTATAATTTTCCGGATATGACCAGAATTCTTCCTTTATCCTTATAAATATAAAAAGTACCTACAATTTTAAGAGCCGCTAGCTCAGCAGGTAGAGCACCTGACTTTTAATCAGGTGGTCGTGGGTTCGACTCCCGCGCGGCTCACCACTTA
>JAKAKF010000148.1 GCA_021813595.1 bacterium | reverse complement strand
ACCGATAAAAGTTTAATTTCCGATATACTTGAGGACAGCAAAAAAAATAACTTCTCGACTTTTGAATACGGGCATACCTGTTCATCCCACGATAGACATCATAACGCGGGTTGTTCGCATTAACGAAAAATATATGCCGCTATAAATGTTTCACGTGAAACATTTATAGCGGCATAATTAAGAAATCTTTAAAACTTTACCGCCCGAAATATTTTTATTTTTAATTTCTGTTAACGCTGTATTCGCTTCATTTAATCCATAAAGTTGAAATTCGGGTTTTATATTATACTTTGACGCTGTTTGCAAGACATCCTCGATATCGGCAAACGTAACGTTTGCAACAGACTTTATCTCTCTTTCCATCCATAAATCCCTGGAATAATCGATATTTATAAGATAATCTTTATCTAAGTCTTCCTTTCTTATATTATTTATAACAAGACGCCCGCCTGGTCTTATATTTTTCATAACTTCCGCTGCGGGCATCCAGACCGGCGTAGTATCTATAACCGAATGTAATTTTTCCGGCGGAATCTCCTTAATATCCCCGCTCCAGTTCGCGCCAAGCCGCAAAGCATGTTTTCTTTCGTTTTCAGACCTTGCAAAAACAAACAATTTTATATTCGGAAAAACAGATTTAGCTATTTTTAAAACTAAATGGTTAGAAGCTCCGAATCCAAGAAAACCTAAATTCATTCCGTTTTTAATTCCGGATAATTTTAAAGCCCTGTATCCTACGGCGCCGGCGCATAAAAGGGGCGAAGCCTCTTCGTCCGTAAAATTTTCCGGTATAATTGCGGCATAGTTCTCGTTTATTTTCGTATATTCCGCATAACCGCCGTTCACGTCTTTACCCGTAGCGACAAAATCGGCGCATAAGTTTTCAAGCCCGCTTTTGCAATATTCGCATTTACCGCAGGCGGAATTAATCCAGCCTATCCCTACCCTGTCCCCTATTCTGAGCCTATTTACTTCACTGCCCGTCTCTACAACTTTGCCTACTATTTGATGCCCGGGAATAACCGGAAGATTAATAGGACGTATTCTCCCTTCGATTTCATCCAATTCGGTGTGGCATACGGCGCAGGCGCTTACCTTAATCAGCGCTTCATTTTTATTAATTTTCGGGATTTCTGTTTCTATCGGAGATAGAGGCAATTTATTTGTTTTTAAATCCGATATTTTAGTTAACATCATCGATTTCATAGCAATATCTACCGCATTTATCTAATAAAATTTATAGCATATTGAATAATAGAGCGCATATTTCTAATCTTTTAAGGATTTTTTCAACATAGATATTGCCTTAACTTCTATCTGTCTTATGCGTTCTTTTGTCAGTCCGAACATCAAGCCGATTTCATTCAACGTTTTCGGATTTGCGCCATTAAGGCCGTATCTTAAAATTAAAATTTTCCGGGATAACGGATTAAGGCTTAAAAAACATTTATTTAAAATCTCCAATGTTTCATCTCTTTTTAATATTTCATAAGGCGACGTTGATTCTTCGTCATCGCTTATATAATTTAAAAGCCCCCCCCCCCCTAAATGACCTGCATTTTCATCGTTTCCTTCATACGAATAATCGAGCGAACATATACTGAAATTTGAATTTAATATTCCTTCTAATTTTCTTTCTTTTATCCCGGTGCGTTCGCCAATCTCGGAGATATAAGGTTTCCTTTCGAGTTTTGATTCTATTTCTTTTGTAGCCTTATAGCATTTAGAAAGATTATCCAATACATGAATAGGAATGCGGATGAGACGTCCTGAAGTCGATATCCCCCTTTCTATAGACTGACGTATCCACCACATTGCATAAGTCGAAAATCTGAACCCTTTTTTGGGAATGAATTTATCGACGGCTTTCATCAGGCCGATGTTTCCCTCCATTATTAAGTCGTCAAATAAAAGTCCCCTTCCGATAAATTTTTTCGCTATGATTATAACTAATCGTAAGTTGGAATTAATCATTAAGTTCCTTGCTTTTTTATCGCCCTCTTTAATTTTTAAGGCTAATTCATACTCTTCGTCTTTTGAAAGAAGAGGGTACCGTTTTAATTTTTTAAAATAAAAATTATAACTTAAAATGGATTCTGAAGATTTAAATAAATCGTTATCTTCTATAATATCGCTAATTTCATGAAATTTTTTTACGGCCGGAACGTTTATCATAACTCCTCCTTTTTCGCATAAATTATGTGATATTTAATTAAATATCACATAATTTTAATTTGTCAAATTAACAACAATTAACAGACATAATTATGCTCAGAACAATCGATATGCTCAGAAATTAACCTCTTAAAGATTTAAGAGGATTAATTGCCGACAGGTTGAATGACGGCCTCTATAATAGTTCGTATTAGCATGGACGCATTTTTGCAGAATAATATATCATAATCGCCGTAATCTTCGGCTATTGAATCCATATTGAAAGACCTGAACAGTTTGTTCTTGCCCAGATGAATCAGGCTTACAATGCAATCCATAAAATAATCCAATTCTTTATCCGCCAAATGGCTCATCTTTTCGGTTTTATTGAGCACATCCTTGACATCGTCAAACTTTGTTATCAGTATAGGACAGCCGGATTCCGTAATATCTAGAATATTTTTAAGCCTGCTTTTATTTTCTTTTTCGTCAAGCAATGCGGCAATTATATTTTTATAGTCCTTGAATAAAAACTCTAATTTATCTTTATCGTTTTTGTTTTTATAGGAATGTTTGCCGATGTTAATCTGCGCGGCTAACGTGAGACAGAGCCACGATTCTAAAAAAGATTTAACCGGCCCTTCGTTATTAAAGGTATCTTTAAACGAAGACAGGTAATTTAAAAATATGTCGTTTATCGTTTTCATTTATGCTCCGCAATTTAATATTAATTATTTAATTTAGGATTTGCAATTTTTATATCCATACATAATAATTTTAAATCTTTTCTTAAAATTAATAAATTGACTTATATCACAAAGTATAATTTTACGAATATTTGACTTTAATATTTATAGGCATATACTTTAAGTAAGAGGTTTATGTTTTTAAAATCCGGTGAATATGCCATGAAAAATAATGATTCTCTGCCGATAACAAAAGAGATTTTAATGCATATAAACGGTAAAAATATATACGGTAATTTAAAAATTCCCGAAAAAGCCGAAGGGCTGGTTATTTTTGCCCACGGCAGCGGGAGCGGAAGATTTAGCCCAAGGAATATGCACGTGGCGGGAATTTTAAATAAAAACGGCCTCGGAACTCTCCTTTTCGACCTCCTTACGGCGGAAGAGGAAAAAATCGATAATTATTCCGGGGAATACCGGTTCAACATAGAGCTTCTTGGAGAGAGGCTTATAGGCGTTACGGATTGGCTCATTAAAGAACCGCCGATAAATGGACTAAAATTTGGTTATTTCGGAGCAAGCACCGGAGCCGCGGCGGCGCTGACGGCGGCCGCCGAAAGACCAAGCATTATTTATGCGGTAGTTTCAAGGGGCGGGCGTCCCGACCTTGCCATGAAGAGTTTGTACAGAGTTAAATCGCCCACGCTGTTAATAGTCGGAGGAGAGGATTTTGAGGTTATCGAATTAAATAGAACCGCTTATGAAAATATTCCGGCAAAAAAGAAACTTGAAATTATACCCGGAGCGACTCATCTTTTTGAAGAACCGGGGGCGCTGGAAGAGGTTGCCCGCTTAAGCGCGGGGTGGTTCGCAAAATACTTATAATCTTAATAAATCGGAACATAAATTTTTTCGGCCATTTCATCGTATTCTTTTTTAACATCGCTGTAAACTGTAATACCGCCGCCGCTTCTATAAAAACATCCTTCCC
>JAKAKF010000038.1 GCA_021813595.1 bacterium | reverse complement strand
GCCTTCCTATATGGCCTGTCGGTGGTCATAGCGTCGAAAGTATCCACGACCGCTATTATCCTTGAAGCTACCGGTATATCTTCTCCGGAAAGTCCGGCAGGATAGCCTTTGCCGTCGTATCTTTCCTGATGGTGCAGAACGTCGTTTGCTATGTGGCTTAAAAATTTTATTTTTTTAAGCATGTTATAGCCTATTTCGGGATGTTTTTTAATCTCTTTATATTCTTCGTCGGTCAGTTTTCCCTGTTTATTTAATATGGAATCTTTTATGCCTATTTTTCCGACGTCGTGCATTGCCGCCGCATATCTGATATTTTTTATTTCATTATCTCTTAATCCGAGTTCTTTTGCCACCGCTACCCCGTAATCTATGAGCCTGTCGCCGTGGGTCCTGGTATATGTGTCTCTGGCTTCTATAGCCTCCGATATAGAACTTATAGTTTCAAAATGTTCTTCTTCGATATAATTCAGCGTCTGCGCATTATATGCCGCGACGGAAATTATGTTTGAAATATTGGATATGAAATCTACAGTTTCGACCGAGTAATCCGTCCGTTTTTTGCCGAAAAGAAAAATTAACCCCAGGAAATCCTTATCCGTTTTAACAGGTATCCCGATAAACGTCTGTTTCGGAATATCTTTGAAGTGGCAGCCGCAGGCATTATCGTTATGAGCCGCGCTGTTTCCCTCGTAATAGTTAATAGTAGGATAATCCGAGCTTAATGCTTTTAAGCATTTGCAGTCTTCTAATTTAATGAGTTCGTGACCGTAAAACGAACCTTCCATATTATAATCCTTAAATAATTTCAGTGTCGTATTTTTAAGAAACGGGCAGTTTACACATTTTTGCAATATTTTAGATTCCGGAGGGCATTTCACGAACGGACACTCGAATCCGGTCATATTGTAGCAGTTTATATTGCCTCCGAATATGGAGCATCCGGTCATATTGCAGTTAAAAAATTCATAGCAAAATTTACTTTCTTCTTTGTCTTTATCCTTAAGATACACCAAAGCGGAATCTGTTTTAGTAAAATTAATCAATCTTTTTACGGAATGGTCTATAATGCTCGAAAGGTCCAGCGAAGACGAAACAAGCTTGGAAACTTCGAGAAGATTTGCGATTTTTTGGCTTTCCTCTTTCTGCCTTAAATATAAAAGGTTGGCGTTTTCGTATAAAGTGAGGCTGTATATGAAAATTCCTCCCATCATAGCTATGAATTTTGCGACTTTGGTTTCTTCTTCGGAAAAATCGTGGGTATCCTTCCTGTATATATTTAAAGCGCCCAAAACGAGCGGCCCCGCATATATAGGAACGCTCAACATAGACGACATATCGGTAAACTGCCTTTCCAGTTCGTAATATATGTCGGACAGGTCGGATTTAAGATTGCCGCTGGCCAACGGTTCGCCGTTCTCTATGACCGAACCTATCAATCCCTCTCCAAGCATTATCTCAAAATCTTTTTTTATAAATTTACCGTCCTGATAATATTTAACACATACTATCTTTTCGATGTCCTCGTTAAGCATAAATATGGTTATGAGGTCGCTTTTTATAAAAGTCGAGGCTGTAACGGAAATTTTTTCGTAAATTTCATCCCTTGTATTTTTAGATATAAGGTCCTTGGATAAAAAATATGCTATATCTGGATATTCTACCATCTTAAGAAAGATAATTTAATATTAAGCTTTACTTTAATCCTGCAATAAAAATACATAATATGAGTTAAGTTAATAATTAGCGAATTTTTTTATTCTTTCGTTTCTTAAATCCTCTCCGCCGTATTCTTTAAGTTCTTCGATATTCTCCAGAATAGCTTTTTTCAGGTTTTCCGACGCTAGTTTTATATCTCTGTGCGCTCCGCCGAGAGGCTCGGGTATAATGCCGTCGATAACTTTAGAATCGTTTAACAGGTCTTTTGCCGTAAGTTTTAAAGAATTGGCGGCATCCTCGGTTTTAGAAGTATCTTTATAGAGGATAGACGCACATCCCTCGGGCGATATTACCGAATAAACCGAATACTCCATCATCAAAACTCTGTTCCCGGTTCCGAAGGCTAGCGCTCCTCCGCTTCCGCCTTCCCCTATTATTACGGATATAACGGGAACGGAAACATTCAATAAAGTATATATTGTTTTTGCTATCGCCTCCGACTGCCCCCTTTCTTCCGCTCCTAAACCCGGATACGCGCCGGGCGTGTCTATCAGCGTAACTATCGGGATAGAGTATTTTTCAGCGAGCTTAAACAGCCTCTGCGCTTTTCTGTAGCCTTCCGGATGGGGCATACCGAAATTCCTGCACATTTTATCTTTTGTGTTGCGCCCTTTCTGGTGTCCTACTATAAGCGCCCTCTGCCTGTAACCAGAGGCATCGTCTTTAATAAAACAGAATCCTCCGACTACGGCTTTATCGTCCATAAACAACCTGTCTCCGTGGAGTTCGGCAAAATTTTCGGCTATTAAATCTATATAATCCATAGTATAAGGCCTCAAAGGATGCCTCGACAATTGTGTAACCTGCCAGCTGTTTATATTTTTAAATATATCCCTCGTAAGTTTATCCTTTTTGGCTCCGAGATTCTTTATATCTTCATCTACGTTGGCAAAGCCTCCCAGGTTAAACGTCTTTAACTCTTCTATCTTCTGTTCGAGTTCGATTATAGGTCTTTCAAATTCAAGATACTGTATAGCCATAAATGTTTATTTTGTTTTATATTACTATTATAGTATTTTAGTTATCCAAAAGCGCATCAGTTTTTTATTATACCACCGATTATATAATATTCAAATAGTCCGGCAGGGATTTTGATTTCAGCAATGCCTTGTCCACCCCGAGACTCTCTTTAAGAACTATATTATATCCGGACATTCTTAATATTACTTTAGAACTGCCCTTGGAATCGGACAGGCTGTTTTTTATCTCCGAAAGAAAATTTCTAAATTCTCCAGCTTCGAAGAAAGCCGCATTTTCGTTTATTTCTATAATACAAACTTCTTCTTCCTGTCTTGCCTGTCTTTTTACCTTAACCTCTTCTAAAAGTTCGATGTTTTCTCCTATAACTTTAATATCTAAATCCATGTCGTCATAACCGGCGCCGTACTCCGCCTTTCCGGTTTCCGGTTTATTTTTGCCGTTTAGAGCCTCATCATTTTCAGGGGCGTCTTCGCCGGCCGCTCCGGCCGTTTCCGATACTCCGTCTCCGGCATTTCCTGCCGTATTCAGACCAGAAAAATCAATTCTGCCCGTCAAAATTACGGGCTGATTCGTTCCTAATATTTCTTCGTACTTTAAAAAGTTTTTAGGAAAAAAAACTGCTTCGACGTTCGAGTTCTTATCATTTAATATAAACGAAGCCATCTTGTCGTTATTTCTCGTTTTATGCACTTTCAGCTGATTTATGACTCCCGCCATTTTATACATATTGTCCTTATCGGCCGCGCCGCGGGACCGGCCGTTCGGTACGTCCGGCCGCTCCGGACCGCCTTTGCGCAGGCCTTTTATATATTCCGATACTATATCGGCAACCGATTTTATGCCGAGCAGTTTAATCTTTTCCTCGTAACCGTCCAGCGGGTGGCCCGAAAGATAAAATCCGAGCGATTCTTTTTCGAAAGCGAGTATCGACTTCTTATCGTCCTTTTCTCCCGAAACCTTTAAATAAGACTCGTCTTTGCCTTGGGCGTAATTAACGTTTTCTCCTAAGGAAGCGAATAAATCTACCTGTCCGGAATCTTCTTTTTCCCTTTTGCGGACGGATTCCTCCATTACGGCTTCTAAATTATCCAGCATCCATTTTCTAGATTCTCCGGCGATATCCAAAGCCCCGCTT
>JAKAKF010000032.1 GCA_021813595.1 bacterium | reverse complement strand
TAATATCCCCAAAAGCAGTAAAAGAAAGGCTATTCCGATAATTATATATATATCCAAAAAACTTTTATTTGTAAAAAAAAGCGGTATTTTAGGCAGGACGGCATAGTTTTTATAAAATCCTATCTTGAAAAAAATTACTTCCCAAAAGAAAGAAAATACTAAGTTTATGTATGTAAACAGCAACGCGTAAAAATAAGGCTTCGATATGCCGTTTTCTTCCATTGCCCCGGCGTTGTTTAGTTCTTTATAAAATACTTCGGGGCTGAAAAGAGATTTTTTCCATGTCAAAAATAATGCTTTAAAAAATCCAATTTCTTTTATATCGTCGAAATCAGCCATTTTTTATGTCTGCCCCCCCCCGACCCGTTCTTTATCTAATTTATAAATTATGCCGTCTGCAAGAGCGATATAAGACGCTTCTATGATGTTTTCCGATACTCCGAGAGTAGTCCATTTTTCTTCTTTATCCGAAGATTCTATTAATACCCTGACATAAGAAGCGGTTCCAGATTTTGTTTTGCTGCTTATAACCCTTACCTTAAAATCGGTAAGTTTCATTTCGTCCAGCACCGGATAAAATTTTACGAGCGCTTTTCTTAAAGCGTTGTCTAAAGCGTTTACCGGACCGTTTCCTTCGGCGACCGTATGTTCGGTTTTGCCTTTAACTTCTATCATAACTACGGCTTCGCTGAAAATGTTTTGAGCGGATGTTTTTTCTATATTTACCCTGAAAGATATAAGCTTAAAATATTCCTTATTTTTAAAGTCTTCGGATGAATATTTATTTAAAAGAATTTTAAAAGACCCGTCGGCGCTCTCGAAATTAAATCCTAAACTTTCCAGTTCTTTAATTTTATCCAAAAGTTCCGCTTCGCGGGCAGCCGAAAGAACGCCGATGTCTAATCCCAGCTCTTTTGCTTTGGCTTCTATATTGCTTTTGCCCGATAAATCCGAAATTAAGAACCTTCTGCTGTTTCCTACAAGCGAAGGGTCGATATGCTCGTAGGAAGAAGGATTCTTTAATACGGCATTTGCGTGAAGGCCGGCTTTATGGGCAAATGCGCTTTCTCCGACGTAAGGCATATTTTTAACCGGAGTATTGTTTGAAATTTCGTCTATTAACCTGCTTACTTTAAGGAGATTTTTAAGTTTTTCCCTGCCTATAGTTTTAAATCCGGCTTTTAATTCTAAATTTGGTATTATAGACGATAAATTTGCGTTTCCGGTTCTTTCTCCGTAGCCGTTTATAGTTCCCTGAACGTGTCTGACGCCGTCCAGAACTGCAGCAATAGTATTTGCCACGGCGCAGTCCGTATCGTTATGGGTATGGATTCCGAGGCGGCTTATATCTATCTTGTGCAGTATTTTAAGTTTATTCAACACTTTATGTATATCGTCGGGCAGACAGCCTCCGTTAGTATCGCACAAAACTACTTTATCCGCTCCTGCCGAAAGTGCGGCATGTATGGTTTTTACGGCATAGTCCTCATTATCTTTAAATCCGTCGAAAAAATGTTCCGCATCGAAAAATACTTTCTTTCCGCACGATTTTAGAAATTCTACCGAATCGTATATAATGTCTAAGTTTTCGTTTAAAGATATTTTTAAAATGCTTTCGGTATGCATATCCCAGGATTTGCCGAAAATAGTAATATATTCCGTATCGGTTTCGCCGAGTACTATTAACCCGGCATCTTCTTTTGCCTTGTTATTTTTCTTTCTGGTGCTCCCGAATGCGGTTAATTTAGAATTTTTTAAAGTTTTTTTCGAAGCCGCGTCGAAAAATTTTTTGTCTTTAGGGTTGGATGCCGGAAATCCGCCTTCAATAAAATTAATGCCCAATTCGTCTAAAATGTCGGTTATCATTAATTTATCGTCTATAGACAAAGAGAAGCCTTCGCCTTGAGTTCCGTCCCTCAAAGTAGTATCGTAAACCTCTACAAAACCGGTTTTTACGCTGTTAGAATTTTTATTTTTAACCGAATTCATATTTTTAATTTTTTTATTTGCCGAGATTAAATGCATCATGGAGTATCCTTGCGGCAAGTTCGGCATATTTGGCGTCTATAACGCACGATATTTTAATTTCTGACGTTGAAATCATCATAATATTTATATTTTCTTTAGCAAGGACGTCGAACATAGTAGAAGCCGTCCCGTAATGGTTTCGCATGCCGACCCCTATAACCGAGATTTTGGCAATTTTATCGTCGCTTATTACCTCTTTTGCGTCGAGTTCTTTTGCAAGGCCGTCCGTTATTTCAAGGGCTTTTTTTAAATCTTTTTTAGATACCGTGAAAGTCAAATCGGTATGCCCTTCCACCGAAATATTCTGGATAATCATATCTACGACTATATTGGCGTCCGATATTCTCGAAAAAATTTTCGCCGCAATGCCAGGCTTGTCGGGAATACCCCTTATAGAAATTTTAGCTTCGTCTTTATCGCATGCAACGCTTGAAACCTGCAATTCTTCCATATCCTTATCGTCTCCTAAAAATTTTATTTGAGTTCCTTTTCCTTCTGTAAAAGTCGATTTAACAAACAAGTTTACGCCGTATTTCATAGCAAATTCCACCGACCTTATCTGCAGGACTTTAGCGCCTAGACTCGACATTTCAATCATTTCGTCGAAATATACAACGTCTAAACGCCTCGCATCGGGAACGATATTCGGGTCGGCAGTGTAAACTCCGTCAACGTCCGTATATATATCGCACCTGTCGGCTTTAACGGCCGCCGCAACGGCAACCGCGGTTGTATCCGAACCGCCTCTGCCGAGCGTAGTAATAAATCCGTTTGAATCAATCCCCTGAAATCCGGCTATTACCACGATTTTACCGTTTTTAAGCATTTTATATATATTATCCGAATCTATAGAAGATATTCTTGCTTTCCCGTAAGATTCGTCCGTAGCAATTCTTACCTGATGCCCTAGAAGCGGAACGGCATCGTAACCTTCGATTTTTAGCGCCAGCGATAAAAGCCCCGAACTAATCTGTTCGCCGCTGGATATTATCAGGTCTGTTTCCATATCGTCCTGGCGTCCGCCCATTTTAACGGCAAGTTCCAAGAGCCTGTTGGTTTCTCCGCTCATAGCGCTTACGACGACCACGACGTCGTTGCCTGCAAGCTTTTCTTTTATTACGCGTTTCGCGACCTGTTTTATCCTTTCTATGCTTCCCATAGAAGTGCCGCCGAACTTTTGAACTATCAACGCCATAAATTATTTTTTCCTTATATTTGTATATTATTATATTATTCGTATGTTATCATTAGCTTTCCAGTCATTGCGTGCGCTATTTGCTCCTCGCAATGACGCCTATTTCCTTCGTTTATTACGCTCTATCCTTTTTTTGCCGTTCTAGGGTTAAACTTATGTATGGCTTCTCCAATAGAATCTAAAGCCGATTCTGGAACTATCTCCGAAAGAGTAGGATGGGAATGTATGGTCGATTCGATATCGAAGACCGTTCCCCCGAAATGCATATACGAAGCTATTTCGGCAATAAGCTCCGGAATGTCCGCGCCGATTCCGGTAGCGCCTAAAATCTTTTTCGATTTTTCGTCCGCAATAACCTTTAAAAAACCTTCCGGTTCTTCCATGGCCAACGCCATTCCGCTTGCGGCGTAAGAAAAACGTCCGACGGAATATTTTAATTCCGAAAGTCCGGCGTCGCCTTCTTTTAGGCCGACGGTTCCTATGGCCGGATTTGTATATACCGACCATGGAAGAACTGCGTAATCCTTTTCTTTAATAATTCCGGCAATATTATCCGCGGCGATAATCCCGTCGTAGGATGCCTTATGCGCAAGCATAGGTCCGTCTGTTA
>JAKAKF010000088.1 GCA_021813595.1 bacterium | reverse complement strand
ATTATCCGGGCTGCGTAGCTCAGGAAAGCGGTAAGGAACTGGATAATGCTACTAAATTTATAGCATATAAATTAGGTATAAATTTAATTCCTATGCCTGAAGCTTCCTGTTGCGGAGGAGGCGTAATTGACGGATTCGATAAAAATTTAAAACTTTTTATCAACGGGAGAACCCTTGCGTTAGCCGAAAAAGACGGACTCGATATAATGACGATATGCAATACCTGCACTTTAACGCTTAGCGAGGTAAACGAAGAACTTATAAATAATCCGGAATCTTTAGAAAAAACCAATGAATATCTATCTAAAATAGGGCTTAAATATTCCGGAAAAGTTAAAGTAAAACATATTTTATATGCCGTCAGGGACGATATAGGTTTCGATAAGCTTAAAGAAAAAGCCGTAAAAAGTCTGAAAGGAATTAACATCGCTCCATTTTACGGATGCCATATATTGAGGCCTTCCAGTGCGGTTAAGTTCGACGACGTAGAAAATCCTCAGGGATTCGAAGAATTAATAAAGGCATTAGGCGGCGAACCCGTATCGTACGGCCGCAGGACAAAATGCTGCGGATTTCAGACGATACTCGTAAATGAGGCTACTTCTACATCTTTGGCGGGGAATGCAATTTTCGAAGCTCAGGAAAAAAATGCTGACGTAATGGTTACTCCATGCCCTTTATGCCATTTAAGCCTCGATACTTATCAGACTGTTGCGGCAAAAAGCATAAATAAAAAATTGTCCCTGCCGATACTGCATCTTCCTCAGCTTATAGGCATAGCTTTAGGCGGAGATTATGCCGAAATGGGTTTTTCGAGGCATAATGTGTCTCTCAGGGGAATAATGGCGAAAGTCAGGCAGAACGAAATCTAAAAAATATAAAATAAAAATAAGGGGAAGGTTAAGATGTCGGACAATATAAATTTAGTTCTTAAAGCACTTAAAGGTCTTTCTATTCTTGCACAGGAGAAATTAGACGATTACGTCGATATATCGGATGAAGAAAGCAGGGAAGCGGCAGACCAGATTATAGAAACCGTAAAATATGAATCCAGCGTTATCTTTAAATCAATTAAGGAAAAAGTAGCCGATATTTTATTGGATGAAATGAATTTTGCCTCGACTTACGATATAGAAGAACTCACCAAAAAAATTCAGAAATTGGAAGCTAAAGTAGAGGAGCTGTCGAAAAATACTAAATAATTCGAATTAATATTTTTTATATTCTATTATAACTTCTACGTTGGATTTTATTCCGAATCTTTCCTTAATGCTGTTTCTTAAAAATTTTATATCTACCATTGTAAATATTTTTCCTTTATTGCCGGTAAATAATATAAAAGTGGGGATTTCCTCTCCTTCTTTCTGAACTCCGTATGTTATATATTTATATAATCTTCCGGCATTATTGTCCGTTTTAGCTTCTTCTATAAATTTATTCAAGTCTTTCTTTTTAATTTTTATTCTTTTTGAATGATAAATTTCTATAGCCAAATCTAATATTTTATATAAATTTTTATTTATTTTAGAGGATATATAAACGAAAGGAGTTTCATGAAATTCTTTCAGCATGAATTTAATCTCTTTTTTTAAATTAAAGGCGGCATCCTCCGCATCTTTATCTTTCAAGTCCCACTTCGTAAAAGCTATGATAAAAGGTTTTTTGTCTAACGTAACCTTTTTTAAAAGCGAAAGGTCTTCATGCGATATCTCCGAATTGACGTCTATAAAAACTATAACGACGTCGGCTCTTTTTATCTGTTCCATGCTTTGTTTTTGAAAAGCAGAAGAGTTTGCGTCTAATCTGGATTTTTTTCTGATACCGGCGGTATCGACCAAGGTTATGGCGTGTTCTTTATATCGGATGTACGTATCTATAGAGTCCCTTGTCGTACCCGGTTTCTGATCCGTAAAAAGCAAGTCTTCCTTTAAAATAGAGTTAATATAAGTAGATTTGCCGCTGTTAGGCCTTCCTATAATCGCAATTTTAAAACCTGCTTCTTCATTTTTCTTTAAAGGTTTCGTAGGTTTTTTTAAATTTATTTCGTCTGTTATTTCTTCGATAATATCGTCAATTCCCATCCCGGTTTCGGCGCTTGCGGCAACTATTTTTTTTATGCCCATGCCGGAAAATTCGGCTATTGCGTTTTGCGCGTCTTTAGGCGAATCAACCTTATTAATTACTAAGATAATATTGGATTCATTTTTGATTAAACGCAGGAAAATTTCCTTGTCTTCCGGTATAAATCCGCTTTTAAAATCAACCACGAATAAAACTATGCCGGCTTTTTTGGAATATTCAAAAACCTTTTCTTTTATTTTTTTTTCGGTTTCGTTTGCAGGAGAAACGTTAAATCCGCCGCTGTCGGAAATAAGAAAATCGGCGCCGCCGAAAGAAACTTTTTTAATATTCAAATCAAGCGTAGTTCCGGCTATTTTTGAAGACAGGGCGGATGCTCCGCCGAGTATTTTATTGAATATGGTCGATTTGCCTACGTTAGGCCTGCCGATTAGCAGTACAAAAAAATCGTTATTTTTTATCATTTATTTTTTTCTAAAAATTTTATAAGAGCTTTTTTTGCGCCGTCCTGTTCTGCAATTTTTTTAGAGCGTCCTGTTCCGTAACCAAAAATTTCTCCGTTTATTTTTACGCAAATCGTAAAAACGACATTATGAATAGGCCCCTCTTTTTTAACCGTGCGGTATTCGGGAGTAGCGCCAGATTCCTTCTGGAGAAGCTCCTGAAGATTCGTTTTGAAATCCGTATTTTCCGAAATTGTTTTGCGAATATCCGGAATAAACTTATGTATATGCGACAGCAGGATATCTTTCGCTTTTTTATAAGACGAGTCTAAGAGCACGGCTCCTATAACCGCTTCGTAAACATTGCTTATTATCCTTTTATTTATACCGTTAGAGTCCTTACCGGCTATGCCGTTGTCCCTTTCTTTTAAAATAAATTCGGAAATATTAAGTTTTTCGGCAATATCGCATAAGGCGTCTAATCTAACCAGCGCCGCCCTGTATCTCGAAAGCTCCCCCTCGTTTAAATCTTTAAAATTCAAATAAAGGTATTCCGCTACGATTGCTCCAATAACGGCATCGCCGAGAAACTCAAGCCTCTCGTAATTTTTTCCCTGATTTATAGATTTATGCGTAAAAGCAAGGTCTAACAATGTTTTATCTTTAAACGAATAACCTATTCTTTTTTCTATGATATTATAATCCATTTTTGCTTATTATTAAATAAAATACCGCAGGAAACTATTATAAATTATTTTAACATATTATATATAAATTTCTAACGGTGATTTAAAATTTATATATAATTTTCTATCGCAACAGATACCTCTTCAGCCGGAGCAACCCTGTTCGGCGTTTCTATTATGTTTCCCTTAAAAAGTTTTCCGGGAGGAACGGGCGAATCGCCGCATATCTTAGCTTTTATATAATTGGAACTTATCGCTTTATTATCGGTCAGGCTAAGGAATTCTAAAGTTTTATTCCGGAATATCCGATGAAATTCCACTTTTTTTTGTGATGAAATCTCCCTGATTATACCCGTTCTGCGCTTTATTTCAGTTTCGCCGACTTTCTGTCCTAAATAATAAGACTTTGTTCCCGGCCTGTCGGAATAAGAAAATGCGTGAATATAATAGAGAGGCAGTTTCTTAAGGTTGTCTGCCGTTTCCGAAAAATCGTCTTCTGTTTCACCCGGAAAACCGCTTATTATATCCGTGCCTATCGAAGCATCTTTAATTTTTTCGGTTATTTTTGCCGCAAGGGAAGCATAATCTTTAAAAGAGTAGTTCCTGTTCATAGATTTAAGTATTT
>JAKAKF010000178.1 GCA_021813595.1 bacterium | reverse complement strand
TTATCGCTGCTGTATTTTTCGAAAAATTTTCTCATTATAAAACCTTTTAATTCAGTAGGGCATGGAACTTTTTTGTATTCAAAATAGGAAGGCTCTATATATCTAAGTTCGTTTTTAATCGAAGTGTTGAGCTTAGCCAGCATCTCAAGCAGTTTTATGGCAGAATACATTCCGTCGAATGCGGGCATAAATTTCGGATAAATATATCCTCCCTCGTTATCGCCCGCAAAGCAAACATTGGAATTGGCCGATTTTTCCATAAGGCAGCTCGAAGAATTTTTGGCAAAAAATATTTCGAAGTCATAATCTTTAGCAGATTTTGTTATATTAAAAGAAGACCTGGACGGAACGGTGATAGACTTGTCGTTTTTTTCTGTTTTCATAACTAAAAGCGCCATTAAAGTTAAAGCCGTATTGCCGTCGATATTATCGCCGTTTTCGTCGCATATATAAATCTTTTCACCGCCGTTATCTATAAAAATTCCAAGGTCTGCGTTAATAGACCTGACTATGCTCGAAAGCTCTTTAAGAGATTTTTTAAATTCTCTTTCCGTTTTTGTTATCTTGGTCTGATCTAAATTTGCGTTGAGATGGACCGAGTCTATACCGAGTTTTCCTATTATTGCTGGAAAAATCTTGCTTGAACTTCCGTACGAATAGTCTATGACTATTTTAAATTTTCTCTTTATAATTTTATCGGCGTCTATCGTATTAAGAAAACCGTCGGTATAATATTCCGTTCCGTGCGTCGGATAAAATATCTCTCCCGTATCTTCCGAACCCACTCTCGCATAATCTTCCCTGAAAAACAGCCTTTCTATTTTTTGTTCTCCTAGGGTCGATAAATCTAAACCGTTTGAATCGAAAAATTTTATGTTTAGAAGTTTTTTATCGAAAGGATGTTGTCTGACGTGTATGCCGCCGGAACTTTTGAACTGTTTCGCCTGATACCGGACTATAGAAATAGGGGTATCGCTGAAATCGTTGACGTTGACGCCCACCGAAAGAACGCCGGACATAATGGCCCTTGAAAAAAGACGGGAGGTTTTATGGCTGTCGCGGGATACGGAAATGGTCCTGTTTTTGCCTATCGTCGCCCCGAATGCCGCTCCCAGTTTAGACGCAAACTCAGGGGTAATTTCTAAATTTGCGAGAGCGGTTATACCGTATTGTCCGAATATTTTAGCGCTCCATTTATCTGACCATATTAGACTTTCAGATAATACAGCACCGTCTTCCACGTTTTTATAAGGCCATATTTTGACGTTAGGATTTATAACGGCGCCGTTACCTATACGGCATACGTCGGATATAACGGCGCCGGAGCCTATAAAAGCATTATTCCCCACAGCCGTTTTATATCCCAATACTGCTTCCTGTATATCGCAGTTCGAGCCTATTTTCGAACCCTTGCCTATAACAGAACCGCTTATCTGTGTGGCTTCCCCTATAGTACAGTTATCCCCTATAACGCAATTTTTTATTTTACAGTTCTGAAGAATATGAACGTCTTTTCCGAATATGGAATTTTCGGCGTCGCAGCTTATGTCTATAATGCTCTTAGCGCCTATTTTTAAATTTTTACCGGGAATGTATTCTCCCTCGATATTCAAATCTATCTTTCCGGCTATAATTTCCAACTGGCTCCGCCTGTATTCGGAAAGGGTGCCTACGTCCTTCCAGTAGCCCGACGATATATGTCCGAAAAGATTTTTATTTTCTTTCAAAAGCATAGGAAAAAGGTCTTTAGAAAAATCGAACTCGCTTTTTTCGGGAATCATTTTTAATGCCGACTTATTTAAAATATAAATTCCGGTATTTATGGTATCGCTGAATACTTCGGACCATGTCGGTTTTTCGAGAAATTTGGTAATCCTTCCTTCGCTGTCGGTAATTACTATCCCGAAAGAAAGTGGATTTTCGACTCTCGTAAGAACTATCGTGGCGTCGCTTTTCCTGCTTAAATGAAAGTCTATAGGCCTGCTTAAATTAATATCGGTAATGATATCCGCGCTTATTACGACAAAGTCGTCTTCTTTTATTATATTTTCGACATTTTTTACCGCCCCCGCCGTCCCATAATCCTCTTCGGCAATAACGTATTCTATCCTTACGCCGAAATCGGCTCCGTCTTTAAAATGATTTTTTATTAGTTCGGGTTGGACGTACAGCAGGACAATTAAATCGTTAATGCCGTATGTTTTAAGGAGATTAACGACATGCTCCATCATCGGTTTGTTTGCGATATGTATCATCGGCTTCGGAGCGTTATTAGTTAAAGGCTTAAGCCTTGTTCCGAAACCCCCCGCCATTATGACCGCCTGCATATCTCAATGCCCCTTTTTGTTATTGTTTAGTGCCTATAAGCATAATTATTGTTGCACTTAGCAAATTATTCTATTAAAATTATATCTTAATAAACCATAAAATCAAAACATAAAATTTATGCTTTCCCATATTCTCCGTTTAGATACCGCCCTTTTTTTGTTGATAAACGACAACTTTCACTTTTCTTTATTGAACGATAATATGAGAGCCGTTACATATTTGGGCAACGGCTGGGTTGCATACTGGCTTGTCCTCGTTTATGTTTATTTTTATAATCGTCCTAAATTTAAAGAATCGTTTCTTCTGCTTTTTTTAACTCAAATCGTCCCGGGTATATTCGATATAATAATAAAAAGAGCCGTAAACAGGCCCAGGCCGGTAGTAGCCCTCCACGAACTGATAAAAACGGGCGCTGTACATATAAACCTGCTGGGGAGGCATCTGACCGAACGGTCTTTTCCTTCAGGCCATTCCGTAACCGCTTTCTCGCTCGCCGTAGCTCTTTCTTATATATTTCCGAAACACAAAAAATTATTTTATATTCTTGCGTTTGCGGTCGCCTTTTCACGCGTTTACGACGGAGAGCATTACCCCTTAGACGTAATCGCCGGCGGCATTTTAGGTTATTCATTCGCAAAAATTACTCTTATTATATATAAGAAAATAAGAGGATTGGATTAGTATGAGGTTAATTTTTTAGTTTCTATGTATATTACGATTTTTCTGGCGATTCTTTTAGATGCCGTTTCTATCGCCATTTTTTCCTGTTTATGCGCGGTAAGCGGATTAATATAGTTATAATATGTTGCCCCAGAAGAAAAACCTGCATTCCTGAAAATTATCTTCCCGTTAGTGCCGTACATGCTCACCGTCACTTTTACGGTGAGCATGTAATCCACCGCCGCGGCAACTCCGGTATAAGACATTACGCTGTTCTGTATAGAGGTAATCTTCCCCGTTAAATAGTAAAGCGCGTCGTTTTTATTGGATGTAAACATATCGGATTGTACGTTAAGATAATTTGCGATATTATTGGAAAAATATACCCCTGCCCCGCTCTTATAGGTTAAATTTTTAAAAGGTTTTATGTATATCTGCGAGATATCGTTATATTTCTTAACGGAACCTTCTTTTCCGTTTAAAATCCTGAACCCGCAGGAGGTGGAAAAACCGGCGGCAATTAAAATAAAAATAAAAAGTATAAGTTTATTTTTCATATTATTATGCTCAACAGCTTGTTTTTAACGTATATCGTTTTTTTAATGAGGCTTTTATCTCCGACGTATTTCGCAATTTTTGCGCTTTCCAGCGCAATCTTAAGAACTGCCGGCTCATCCGAATTTATATCCGCAACTATAAGGTCGCGCATTTTTCCGTTTACCTGCACGGCTATATTGCAATTTTCCGGCACATAACCGGCATCTATTTTTTCGGGCCGCGGCCCGTTTTCTATAAAAGAAGCATTTAATATTTCGAACGCTTCGGAGCAAACATGAGGAATAAAAGGATACAGTATTAAAATAACGGAGTTTAAAAAATACTTAAGCAAATATTTATCGGCTTT
>JAKAKF010000154.1 GCA_021813595.1 bacterium | reverse complement strand
GATTTATTAAAGTAATAAAAAAATAAAATTAAAAACAATATGATGACAAACGTAGCGGCTATAAATGTATAAATAGCGATGTTAATAAGTTTTTTGAAATATAGCTTCGTATCTTTGATAAAATCAATATTATATGTTAATTATACCCTTACCCCCAAGAAATTCAAGAAAAATTCCAATTTTTGCATTTTTCTTTTTAAAAAACTTTGATATAATAACTATATTCATATGGACAGAAAATTATTTCGGAAAAGAAATTTTAAATTTAGATAAAAAAGTAGAATCGGGGTTTAAATTATGGCAAACGGCGACGACGTCGAAATAATCGGTCTGATATTATGATGAAATAGAGGCTTTTTTCTTTGCCTAATTCCGTTAAAAATAAACAATAAAGATAAGGAGGATTTAAAATGCCTTTGATTTCTGCAAAAGCAATTCTTGACGATGCAAATAAGAAAAATTATGCCGTAGGAGCTTTTAATGCGAACAATATGGAATTTTTGCAGGCGATATTTTCCGCTGCAAATTCAGAAAAATCGCCGATTATAATTGCGGCAAGCGAAGGCGCCATGAAATATGCCGGCGCAAAAATGATGTATTCCATGGTTAAAACTCTTTCCGATGAATATCCCAATATACCCGTCGCGCTGCATCTCGACCACGGTTCAAATATAAAAGCAGTAATGACTGCGGTTAAAGCAGGTTTTACTTCGGTAATGATAGACGCTTCCCATTTCCCCTATGAAGAAAATCTTAAATTGACAAAACAGATAGTCGGCATATGCCATCCCGTCGGAATTTCCGTTGAAGCCGAACTCGGAAGACTTCAAGGCGTGGAAGACAACGTTTCTGTAGCTGAAAGAGACGCCGTACTTGTAAATCCCAATGAAGCACATGATTTCGTAGAAGCGTCCGATATAGATTTTCTTGCTCCGGCTATAGGCACTTCGCACGGAGCTTTTAAATTTAAAGGAGAAGCAAAACTCGATTTTGAAAGGCTAAAAAAAGTTAAAGAACTAACCGGCATTCCGCTAGTACTTCACGGAGCATCTTCCGTTCCTGAAGCGGCATCTAAAAAATTCGAGGAGTTCGGGGGCGATTTAAAAGGCGCAAAAGGTGTTCCATTCGACGTTCTAAAAGAAGCCGTAAAATTCGGTATTAATAAAGTTAATACCGACACCGACCTCCGCATTGCATTTATTGCGAAAGTCAGGGAAAGCATGGTTAACGATAAATCCCAAATAGACCCCAGAAAGATTTTCGGCCCGGCAAGAGATTACGTAGTCGAAGTAATTACCGAAAGAATGAAAGTCCTCGGCTCTTCCGGCAGAGCTTAACGCTTATATATCATGGTGCCAGAATTCAATTCTGGCACCATCACAAATCGGAAAGACAGAATTCAATTCTGTCCCCGCCTCAACTTGGACAGCCAGAATTCAATTCTGGCACCATCACAAATCGGAAAGACAGAATTCAATTCTGTCCCCGCCTCAACCCTTACTTACCTTACCGTCAATATCTTTATTAAAAAGACTACTAATATTAAAGAGAGGAAAATAAACGGCAGTAAAAGCGTCATTATAGACCTTGACGTCGATAGGCCGTTGGTTTTTTTGACTCCTATAATTAAAAGAGCGGCGAACCATGCGGCTGATATATTGTATCCAAATATCGGAAATATGGAAAAAACTCCGACGCCCGAAGCATAGCCTATTATTCTGAACGTATTTCTTATTCCATGTTTGCCTCCCATAAGCATAACGAATCCATGGACTATGATAGTAAGAATTATTAGAAAAATTGTATATAAAATTCCAAGTATAAACAGAAGAAATATAACGCCTATAATTATATACATATCTATAAAACTTTTATTCTCGAAGAAAAGCGGTATTTTAGGCAAAACTGCATAATTTCTGTAAAACCCTATCTTAAAAAAAACAACTTCCCAGAAGAAAGAACACACCAAATTTATATATGTAAACAAAAGGGCGTAAAAATAAGGCTTAGATATGCTTTTTTCTTCCTGTCCGCCTGTATTATTCAACTCTTCGTAAAATATTTCCGGGCTGAAAAGAGATTTTTTCCATGTTAAATATAAAGCCTTAAAAAAACCGGTTTCTTTTACGTTATCAAAATCCGTCATTATTATTTTCCGCCTTTATTTTTCTTTATCTTTATCGAGTTTATAAATTATGCCGTCTGCGAGAGCTATATAAGAAGCCTCTATAATATTCTCAGATACTCCTATCGTCGTCCATTTTTCCTCTTTATCCGAAGACTCTATCAAAACCCTTACAAGAGAAGCCGTTCCGGTTTTTGCTTTGCCGCTTATAACTCTGACTTTAAAATCGGTAAGTTTCATCTCGTCGAGAACGGGATAAAACTTAACAAGGGCTTTTCTTAATGCGTTATCCAATGCGTTTACGGGACCATCCCCTACCGCTACCGTGTGTTCCGTCTTACCCTTTACTTCTATCATTACTACCGCTTCGCTGAAAATATTTTTATCCAAGGTTCTTTCTATATTGACCCTGAAAGACAAAAGCTTAAAGTATTCTTTATTGCCGTAATCTTTAGAAGAATACTTATTTAAAAGGATTTTAAAGGAACCGTCTGCGCTTTCAAAATTAAAACCTAAATTTTCTAATTCTTTAATTTTGTTTAAAAGTTCCGATTCCTGCGATTCCGATAAATCGCCGATATCTATACCGAGTTCTTTTGCTTTTGCGGTTATATTGCTTTTGCCGGATAAATCGGAAATTAAAAATCTTCTGGCATTACCGACGAATGACGGATCAATGTGTTCGTATGAAGAAGGATTTTTAAGAACGGCGTTTGCGTGAAGCCCGGCTTTATGTGCAAATGCGCTTTCTCCTACGTAAGGCATATTTTTAGCCGAAGTATTGTTTGAAATTTCATCTATTAACCTGCTTACTTTAAGAAGGTTTTTAAGTTTTTCTTTGCCTATGGTATTAAATCCGGCTTTTAATTCAAGGTTGGGGATAATAGAAGATAAATTGGCGTTTCCCGTCCTTTCGCCGTAACCGTTTATGGTTCCTTGAACGTGTTTTATTCCTTCTAAAACTGCGGCTATAGAATTTGCTACGGCGCAATCCGTATCGTTATGAGTATGTATGCCGAGCCTGCCTATATCTATTTTATATTTAACCTTAATCTTATTTACGATTTTGCTTATATCGTCCGGCAGACAGCCGCCGTTAGTGTCGCATAAAACAGCTTTGTCCGCCCCTGCCGAAATTGCGGCATTCAAAGTTTTAACCGCATAATCTTCATTGTATTTAAATCCGTCGAAAAAATGTTCCGCATCGAAAAAAACTTTTTTTCCGCATGATTTTAAAAATTCTACCGAATCCGATATTATATCTAAGTTTTCTTCTAAAGATATTTTTAAAACGCTTTCTACGTGCAGATCCCAAGATTTGCCGAAAATAGTAATATAATTAACGTCGGTTTCTCCAAGCACTATTAATCCGGTATCATCCTTTGCTCTGACGTTTTTTTTTCTGGTGCTTCCGAAAGCGGCTAATTTAGAATGTTTTAATTTCTTTTTAGAAGCAGATTCAAAAAATTTTTTATCTTTAGGATTTGAAGCCGGAAATCCTCCTTCGATAAAATCTATCCCCAGTTCGTCAAGAATGTCGGCTATCATTAATTTATCGTCTATAGATAAGGAAAAACCTTCTCCCTGGGTACCGTCCCTTAATGTAGTATCGTAAATTTCTATTTTTTTTTGTTCCGAAACCTTATTCATTTATTAATTCTATAAATTTATTATATTTTATTAATTCTGCCTGCCGAGATTAAATGCATCGTGAAGTATTCTGGCGGCAAGTTCGGCATATTTTGCGTCTATCACGCATGATATTTTAATTTCCGATGTGGAAAT
>JAKAKF010000123.1 GCA_021813595.1 bacterium | reverse complement strand
CCGGCGACCTGATTAATAGCCGCCTGAACGGCGGAAAGAGCGATTAATGCGCTTGCGTTACCGGCGGAGACTGAAGTGCCACCCGATAATTTAACCGCTGCCAATGAAGATACAACACTATTACCGCTGCTTGTCAATCCAAGTAAGCTTGCCGCAACGCCTTGAATAGAGACTGAAATCTGATTAGTCGAGGTTGCAGAATTAGGTCCAATTTGAAACGAAAAGGCGCTGATAGAATTAGTCAATGAAGAGCCTGATGCCGCATTTAAAAGATTAAGTCCGTTAAACTGCGTAGAATCCGCAATCTGCGTAATTTCCGATTGAAGCTGTTGGAACTCGCTGTTTAACGCCTGTAAATTTTGCGCGCTGTTCGTTCCGTTGGCGGCGTTAGTCGCAAGAGTCTGCATAGTGCCTAACATTCCCTGTATGGTAGAAAGAGCGCCGGAAGCGATGTTGATTAACGAATTTCCGTTGTTGGCGTTTGACGTTGCCTGATTGATGCCTAAGGTAGTTGCGTTTAAGCTCTGGGCTATTTCGTAGCCTGCCGGGTTAACCCAAGCACCAGTTATCTGCAAGCCGCTGGACAATTCGTTTAACGACTGTCCCAACTGGTTGTTGGTGTTTTGAAGATTGTTCGTTGCAATAACTGCGGACTGGTTTGAATTGATGAATAGACCGTTATACATTTTATCCTCCGTGATAAATTATTCCGGCATCCGTGCCGAAATTGTTAAATTACATTTACATTAATGAATTTTTTAAGTTTTACTTAACTTACTTTTAACCTCTGATAAACTGCAACTTTTTTTTCGAATAGATTAACGTCCTCCTTTTTCGAAAACATTAATTTAGGTATTAATTCTTTCACCCCCTCTTCCATTTTATATTCGTTATCTTAAATTTTAGACAACTAACCTATTCTTTTATTTATTAATCGTCACAGCTTTCTAAAAACTTTAATTTTTTCTTTTTGCTTTAATAAAAGTTTAAAAAAATCTCTATTTCTTCAGCAGAGGCATGAGCCGTTAAACCGTCGGTATATATCGTCATATCCGCCTGCCCGTAAAATTTCTCCCTTTCTTTAAGTTTATCGGAAACAGTCTTTTCGGTAAATCCTTTTCCGCCTAAAACCGGTCTGTGCGTTTGGGATTTTATCCTATCGTAAATAGTCTTTGCATCGGCTTTTAAATATATCGTAGTTCCGATATTTTTAAGCAGTTTCATGTTGCCGTTAACGACCGGCATGCCTCCGCCCGTCGAAATTACCCAATTTTTACTTTCTTTACCGGTCATTACGGAATTTTCGCAGTTAACGGCTTTTACTGTTTTTTCTTTTCCCTTATCTTTACTTGTATCTATATATTTTTCTAAAATTTTATATATATCGGATTTATTTTTATCTAATTCTTTTAAAGTTTCGGTTTCGAGATTTCTGAAATAATTCTCGCCTTTTTGTTTAAATATTTCAGTAATAGTCATACATTCTTGCGCTTCTATTAAACAGTCTAAATCTATAAAATTAAGCCCTTTGTTTTTTGCAATAATCTTCCCGACTTCCGTCTTTCCCGCTCCCATAAAGCCTATTAATATTATATTTGTTTTCATTTTTTAACATATCCTTCATAATTTCTTTTAATCTCCGCTAAACCGTCGCCGCCGAATTTTTTTAGGAAAAAATAGCATATAGAAAAAGCGAGGGCGGATTCGACGACGATGGACGCCGCAGGAACGGCGCATACGTCAGACCTTTCGAGAAAGGCTTTTTTTGCTTCGCCCGTATTTAAATCTACGGTATCGAGATGAGGCTTCATTAAGGTAGGTATGGGCTTCATCGCGCAGGTTACGCTTATTATTTCTCCGTTCGACATTCCGCCTTCTATGCCGCCGGCATTGTCGGTTTTTCTGTAAAAGCCGCCTTCATAATAAATCGAATCGTGGCATTCCGAACCTTTCAGATAAGCTGATTTTACTCCGGCGCCGATTTCGACGCTCTTAATTGCCTGGACGCTCATTACGGACATCGCTATATGGGCGTCCAACTTCTCGTCCCACTGCGTAAAACTGCCCAGACCGACGGGTACGCCTTTTGTCTGGGCGGTTATAAGCCCGCCTGCGGTATCTCCTTCCGCTTTCATCTTGTCGATAAATGCCTTTGCCTTTTCTTCATATTCTGGATGAGGCATGCGGAGCTCGGAATTCTCGATATTTTGCCTGTTCGTTTCGTCGAAAAGGTCGATAGAGAAAAAGGTATCAGAATTCAATTCTGACACCTTTTTCTCCCCCGGAATTTCAGCCGAGTCAATTCCGACCCCGCCGATGCTCAGCACGGCCGAAGCAAACTCGATGCCGAAATTTTTCAGAAGTATCTGGCAAATCGCCCCGACCGCAACCCTCGACGCAGTTTCCCTTGCGCTCGAACGTTCCAAAACATTTCTTATATCGTCTAACCCGAATTTTATCGAACCGGCAAAATCGGCATGCCCCGGTCTCGGAGTATGGATTTTGCTTTCTTCCGGAACGGCTTTAAAAGCGTCCATCCTGTCCCGCCAGTTTTCGTAATCCTTATTTTTTATAAAAAACGAAATAGGCGAGCCCGTCGTTAAACCGCCCCTGACTCCCGAAAGAAACTCTATTTTATCCGTTTCTATCTTCTGCCTTGCGCCCCTTCCGTAGCCCGACTGCCTGAGCCTCAGCTTTTCGTTTATAAAATCTTCGTCTATTTTAACGCCAGCAGGGAAGTTGTCTATTATAGTAACGAGCCCCTTGCCGTGCGACTCGCCCGCAGTCAAAAATCTGAGCATTTTTATTTACCTCCGGATAACATTAATAAGTAAGTAATCTAAATAATGGTGTCAGAATTGTAAATAAAGGGGTCAGAATTCAATTCTGACCCCTTTATTTATTCTTACCCCTCTATCATTGCATAGGCGTTATGATTATGTATGCTTTCGAAGTTTTCCGCTTCCACCCTGAACCATTTAATATTTTTATTCTTTTTGAGTATTCCCGCCACGCATCTTGCAACATCCTCTACAAACATAGGGTTTTCATAAGCATGCTCGGTCAAAAACCTCTCGTCTTCCCTCTTTAGCAGGGAATAAATAGGGGAGCTTGCGCACGATTCCACATCGGCTATTATATCCTCGAACCATATCAGCTTATCGAACTCTAACGAAACTGAAACGATGCCCCTCTGGTTATGCGCGCCGTATTTAGATATTTCTTTGGAACACGGACAGAGAGTGTTTATCGGAACTTTGACGCCGATTATTATTACGCTTTCGTCGTCGGAGCGGGGGATGCCGGAGGGAGGAGTCTTCTTAGCGGAAATAAAGGTGTCAGAATTGAATTCTGACACCTTTATTCCCGCTGACAACTTTTCAGCTCGCGATGCTTTTTCCTGTTTCGGCGCAGTTGCTTTTCTGTCTTTTATCGTTCCGTTATAATAGCAGATATACTCCATCAGGCTTTTTTTTCCGCTGACCGGAGCGGTTTTTTCTATAAAATAAGGAAACTCCATTTCGACGGAAGCCGAACCGGCATTCAAAACTTTTTTAATTTTTCTTAAAATATCGGGAAAGCCGACTATGCTTATTTCGCCCCTGTGCTCGTTTAAAACTTCTAAGAAGCGGCTCATATGCGTTCCTTTGAAATAATGCGGAAGGTCCACGTACATATTTATATCTGCCACGGTATGCTGGAATGATTTTGCCTTATCGAGAACCGATATAGGATAATGCAGGTTTTTTATGCCGACTTTATCTATTGCTATGCCTCTTTTATCTTTTGAATTTTGAACGTCTATCAACATTGGTTAATTTTATCAAAAAAACACAATAAAAAAAAGGCGAAAATAACAGAAAAAGGTGCCGGAATTGAATTCCGGCACCTTTTTTTACATTCCTTTTTTCTAATAAATATTTATC
>JAKAKF010000281.1 GCA_021813595.1 bacterium | reverse complement strand
AACGCAAAAGCAAAAAGAACTATACCATCTTCATTTCAGGAAGATTACAGTTCAACTTTATCGGTTATTAATCCTGAAAATTATATAGAGTTCTTAACTCAAAAAAAAATAACCTGAGCAAGGAAAAATAGTTGATAATATTTTCGTATGATGCGATAATAGATTTATTTATAAGATAAAATGACTCTATTGCGAATCATAAATGGAGGCAATATCGATGAAGCAACTTACTATAAGAGGAATACCTGACGAACTTGAAAATATTATAAGAAAAGAGGCCGCGGAAAATGGTGTTAGCCTTAACAAGGCGCTTGTTTCGCTGGCGGTAAAATCTATAGGTATTAATAAAAATAAAAGCAAAAAAGAAAAGCTATATCACGACTTAGACTGTTTTTCCGGTTTATGGTCGGAAAGCGAAGACGAAGCGTTTAAAAAAAATCTCTCGGATATAAGAAAAATTGATAAAGAGTTATGGACAACAGAAAAATAATGCTTGATACTTCAGCTTACTCTTCTTTCTTGAGAGGACACGATAAGATAAAATTTGCAATACAAATTTCGGATGAGATATTTATAAATCCAGTTGTTATAGGCGAATTATTATCCGGATTCGTTATGGGGAAAAACGAGGAGCGCAACAGGGAAATTCTCAGAAAATTCTTAAAATCTTCAAGAGTAAATGTTATCCCTATAGGAGAAGAGACATCCGAAAGATATGCTGCTATAATAAATTACCTGCGGAAAAACGGTACGCCGATACCATCCAACGATATATGGATAGCCGCTTCGGCTATGGAATACGGACTTAAAGTTATTACGACCGACAAACACTACCTTAATATTCCTCTAATTATAACGGAATTTTACGATTAATCAAAAAACTCAGTCGCCCAAAACCCAGTCTGCAGTTAACAAATAAATAAATCCGTCCCCTTTAGTCCATCATTTACCCAAAATTGCCGATAGAAATTTCTAAAACGGCTTTAAAGTTATATGAACACAGGAAAGTTTCATTGAAACTTCACATATCGGAGGCATGCGTTGAAAGGCGCACGCCGCCTTTGTGTGCCGGAGATGCCAAATTGCGAGAGCGAAGCGTTAGTCCAGAATTAAAATTTTCTATCGGCAATTTTGGGTTCTGCGCGATAATTGACAAAGAAAGGATAATATTGTATATTCATTGACTAAATATTAATATGCGGTAAGGTTAAGACAAATAAAATTAATTAATGGCTAAAAAAATAAACAGGGTTCTTTTAGACTGCTCCGAAACTTACATAGAAAACTTAAATACCGGAATACAGAGGGTCGTTAAAAATATAGTTAAGCGCTCCGAAAAAATGTCTGAAAAATACGGCGTTACGATAATGCCGATAGTATTGGATTCTAAAAACGGCTATGTAGATTTGCGGTTTTTTATGAGCCGGAAAGACGGCGGCAATTATAATAATAAATTAAATAATAAATTATCCGCCGGAGAAGTAAGGGAATTTATTAAAAGGCTCTTAAAAGAAAATTTTAAGTCGAAGGAAACGGACGCAGTTTTTAAATTTTCAAAGTTTTTATGGCGGTTAATGAAAAGATTAAAATATAGGCTTATCGGCATGCGCCAATCGTGCCGCGCCCTATCGTCCCGATTATCCGCACCGCTCTCCCCGCCGCCGCTTTCGTCTCAGCCGAACCCGCTTCTATCTTCGCCCCCGTCCGCAAAAACGGTTTTGCCCCAAAAAGGCGATTTATTGATTTTACTGGACGGATTCTGGGGTTACCGTTATAATAATTACTTTGCTTCTTTTTGCAGGGGCGTTAAAAAAAAAGGCGGTATCATAATTGCGGTTATTTATGATATAATTCCCCTTACGAACCCCGAATTTTTCGAAAAAGAAACGGTTATGCGGTTTAAAAACAAATTTAACGCGCTCAAAAATTCGATAGATATTATAATGACCATATCTAAAAACGAAGCGGAAAATATAAAAAAATATCTTAAAGACAACCTTAAAATAGAAAACAAGAAGATTTCGTATTTCGACCTCGGCTGCGATTTTGCGGATAAAAACGGGGACGGCGTCAGAAAAGGTTTAAAAGACCTGACGGAAATTATAAAAACCTCATTATATTTAACGGTAGGAACGGTCGAGCCGAGAAAAGGCTACGATTATATTATAGATGCGTTCGAAGAATTATGGGACGGCGGTTTTGACGGGTTCTTGGTTATCGTCGGCAAAATCGGCTGGGACGTCGAAGACGTGCTTAAAAAAATAGAAAACTCCGCTTATAGCGGTAAAAAATTATTTGTTTTCAACGACTTAAACGACGGTGAATTAGAATTTTTATATAATAACGCCGACGCGGCTATATGCGCCTCTAAAAGGGAAGGGTTCAGCCTGCCTCTGGTTGAGGCGGCGTTTTACGGGGTCGAAGCGCTTGCGAGCGACATTCCCGTTTTCAGGGAAATCGGCGAAAAATATCCCGTATTTTCTTATTTTAAACCGGATAAAGACGGCCTGCTCTCGGCCGTTAAAAAATTCGAAAATAAAGCCGCCGAAAGCGCCGGCGAGGTAAAAGGACTTTCGGATAAAGCCGCCCCGGAAAACGCAAATGCCTGCGCTAACGGCGGCTTCGTAACATGGGAGCAGTCCGTCGATGCTTTTTATTCTAAAATTTTTGCCATGTATAACAATATAACCTTAACTCACCGTTAGAAACTATTAAAATTGTTTAAACATATTATAAATTCTGGATTCCCGCTTTCGCGGGAATGACTTTGCTGGGATTAAGGTTTTAACCCAAAAGGTGTCATTCCCGCGAAAGCGGGAATCCAGATAAAAATTTCTAACGGTGAGTTAAGGTATAATATAAATAAAATTAAAAATGTCGCATAACGATAGCAAAAATGGCATAGCCGAAGGCTTCCGCATATTAATTAAATACAGATACCTTATATGGGTTTTATCCCTTAAGGAGCTTAAAACGCAGTACAGGGGGTCTTATCTCGGTTTTTTCTGGTCGCTCGTCAACCCGCTCCTGCTCCTCATCATTTATACCTTTCTGTTCGTCGAGGTATTCCACAGTACGGCCAAAGCCTATCCCGTGTATCTTTTTTGCGGAATACTTCCTTATACGTGGTTTCAGAACTCGGTTATCGTTTCCACCAGCTCTATATCGAACGCCGGAAGCCTCGTTTCCAAGTCCCTCATTCCGCCGGAAGTCATAGTTATGTCTAAAATAGGCTCGAATTTATTAAACTATCTTCTTTCCATTCCCGTCCTCGTACTGTTTATTTATATATTTAAAATGCGCATAGGGCTTCCCGCGGTATATTTTCCGCTTATAATCGCAATAACGTTTTTTCTGACGGCGGGCATAAGCCTTTTTTTTGCGGCTCTTAACGTATTTTACAGGGATATCCAGTTTATCATTCTTAATCTTACCACCTTCATATATTTTTCTATGCCCATTATGTATTTCGACAAACAGCTTCCGGTAAAATTGCGGCACATAATTTATTTAGACCCCGTCGCATATGCGATGAAGTGTTATCAGGATATTTTCTACTATAATATTTTCCCCCGTTATTATTACGTAGCCGGGGTCTTAGCCGTTTCCGTAGCCGTTTTTATCCTCGGCTATTCTTATTTCGCCCTGAGGAAGGAGCTGTTCAGTGAATTTATCTGATGCCTCTGTCGCTATAGAAGCCGAAAATATTTCAAAGGTTTTCAGAAGGCTGTCTTCGCACACGACCCTTAAAAAAGCGTTTATAGACTTTATTACTTTCAATAAAAACAAAAAAGTTAAAATCTTAAAATTTACGGCTTTGGAAAACGTAAGTTTTAAAGTAAAAAGGGGCGAAACGTTCGGCATAATCGGCCCTAACGGCGCCGGCAAAAGCACGCTGTTAAAAATACTGTGCGGCATAATGAAGCCG
>JAKAKF010000134.1 GCA_021813595.1 bacterium | reverse complement strand
CCAGATAGAAGAATAAAGCAGGGTATTTTTTATATGCGCCTTGGAAAACATTCCTTCTATATATAATTTATTTTTTTTATATTCCTTTTTAATGCGTTTTGCATTTATCCATCTTTTCGATTCGGGCATAGAAATTCTTAGAAACATTACTATAAGAGCCGGAATTACGCCAACACTAAGCATAAAACGCCACATTTCGCGTCCGAAGGGAAAGAGGGCCGCCGCCGTTAAAGAAGAAAATATCGAACCTATGCCGAACGACAAGCCGGCGAAGGAAAGATGTTTACCCCTGAGCGCCTCGGGTGCTGTTTCCGCAATATAAGAATTCGATACAGGATAATCGGCTCCGACCGCCACGCCCAGAGCAAGGCGGGATAAAAATAACATTATAAAATTTACCGAAAATGCCGATACTATACCCGATATAACGAAAACAGCCATATTTAAAATATAAACGGATTTCCTTCCGAAAACGTCGCTGAAATATCCGATCAGCAATGCCCCTATTATACTGCCGAATACCACGGACGCTATAATTAAGCCCGACTCTAAAGTATTCAGGCGGAAATACGGATTGATAAGTATTATAGCGAATGCGATTACGGTTAATGAATAACCGTCCAAAAACATTCCGGCTGAAGAAAGCAGAAGCGGCGCGGTAAAAAAACGAACAGGCGGAGTAGGGGGATTTCTCAAATTTTTAAAGATATTCATTCAGGGTATTATATAAAATTACCTGATTTCAAATAGTCTAAAGAAGAAATTAAATCTTCCTTAGACCTGTTTTCTATTATCAAAGGTCCCGAAAACCGTTCATTCTCGATTAGAGAACTAAAAAATCCTGCGGGGTTTAAAATACCGGTTCCTAACGGCCTGTGTTCGTTTCTTACGGTGGTTCTTAAGTCGGTTCTTTTTTCCGACATATCCTGTATATGCATTTCGCCTATACGGTTAATGCCGAATTTTTTTAGAAAATCCTCCGGCTTAAAACCGTTTAACCCCCAGTGTCCCATATCGAAACAGACAGAAATGCCGAATTCCTCAACTATAGGATATAAATAATCGAACGGAAAAACCTCGAGGTTTTCTAAAGCAAAAACCGCAGGCGGCAATTTAGTTTCTTTCAGTATATCGGATATGCTTTTCTTTGCCTGGCGGGCGGCAATATCGATTAAAACCTTTTTTGCTTTTTCTTCGATAGGAAAAAACATAATGGAATCTTCAAATTCCGAAGTCAGATGAATAACGAATTTTTTAACGTCCAGCCCGCGGCAGGCATTTATTACCCCGCTCATTGCTTTAACGGAAACCTGCCTGTATTCTTCTAAAGGGCTTGCCGGATTAAGCTGAAGATACGGTAGATGGACCGAAACAGAAAGCGGAACCAGCAATTTTGAAAAAAAAGCGCTTATCGAAGGGATAATGAATTTTTGCAAAGAACCCGGATTTAACTGTTCTATTTCCGTATTTATCTCGATATTTCCTATTTTGTACGAATTTAAAAGATTAAAGAAATCGTCGAACGATGCTTGCAGGCGGCCGGGATTGTTATCGCCGAGAAGCCCGAACCCTATCCCGAAAAACGAATCGGTATTTACTCCGAAGTTAAGTCCGCCCTTTTTATTAAAATTATCGTTAACCATAAATGTCTTATCGTTTAATTAAATTATCGGGCATCCGCCGCCTTTTTTAATATTTACGAATTTTTGTTAGATTATATCTATTCTTTAATTTTATAAAAGAAAATCTTAGATTCTTCAGGCCATATTAACGTTTCTTTTATAGAGAGCGGCCTGCCGCCTAAATGGTCGTCCGCCGATATAGCGGCATTATAGTAGTTATTTAAATTGTTTAAATTATTGCGCTTAGACGTGATTTTTTCTTTGTTTATATTATCTGTAAAATTTTCCATTATTTATTTTTTAATTCTTCTATGTCGTAGGTTGACCTTATAATGCCGTAAATATTAACGGCATGACCGCCGCCGAGAAGATACCTGACTTCATTTTTATATAATTCCGAAAAAATCGTCGTAAAACATATATTGATTATATCAGATTTAAAAATAAAAATACCCGCTTTTTAGGGCGGGTATTAGGGAGGTGCAGAGAGAAAAGCTCTGAGTCAAGAGTCTAGAATGCAATTCTTGCCTGCAGGAAATAGGCGTTCGTTTGTCCCATCCACTGTCCGTAGTCTAAATATTGCGGCGAGGTAACAGGTAGATCTCTATAGTCCTTAGCATAAAGGAATTGGTAGTTCTGCCAATCTGCAGTTAAAGTAATATGGCTGTTGAGATGATACGCCACGCCGACCACGCCTCTTTGAAAATCGAAAGGATTTCCCGACGGCAAAGCATCACCTGCAGAATTGTAATTGGTATCCATATAATAATATCTTTGTATAAGTCCGAAAAATCCAAATTTGCTGTTTGGAATATTGTAATACCCGAATGCGTCTAAACCATGTTCGATAGTGTTATGATTTTTGTATAAACTGAATATTGAAGGCATGGTGCTAACAGCATAGCAACTGTAAACGCCCGATTCTATTCCGCAATAACTATCGCTATCGCCGCTTTCGCCTGCGCCTGGTTGCACAATGTGATTTATAGCATAATCGTATTGCAAAGCAATATTAGCATTTGGGATTTTATAATCAAGCACGGCGGAAACTCTTGTTTCGGGAATATTAGTATTTGGACCGGAAACGGCATCTCCAAAGTTTGAATTGTCTTCAGCCCAAGCGTAATAGCCGCTGATACTCGGTCCATTTAAACCGGAATCCGCCCCGAGGGGATAAAAAGTTAATCTTGCCTGCGGCGATTTCTGATCCACCGTTTCATTGGCATGAAATGCTGCATTGTTAAAAAAACCGGCATTATATGCCAGATAAACTTTTCCGTTGGATCTAAATTTACCGGAAACTCCGAGACCAGCCTGTGTAGATGTTACGTTTAAGAAACCCCAGGGAGTTCTTTCAGCAACGTGATAGCCAATTAAACCGTCTTCCCATGCGACCATAGGAGTCGGAAATTGACCAGCTTTAAGGTTAACCGTCAAACCGTTTGCATCGTAAACATGGTTGAACTGCAAAAATGCATATTTCAGCCTGAAATCCTGGTTTCCGCCAGTAGATCCGGAATTATTCGTTTTGAAAAAATTAGGCGTAATTTTTAAAAACCAGTTATCCTGATGATACAGAAATATTAAATACGCCCTGTTTACGTTAAATGCATTATAACCGTTATTGCCTGTTGCAGGCGGATTTTCTTCCAGTTGCAGCGAACCTTCGGTTAATCCAGGCTGAGTATAATATCCATAGCCCATATAAACCAACGCTCCTAATGAAACATGCTTGGTCCACGCCGGAAGAGTTTGACCCTTTACGGTTTTAAGCGAAGCCTCAAGTTTCTTTTCCGTAGTTTTTAAATTGTTAATCTGCTGGGTTGTTTTTGTCGTGTTCGGCTTCAACAACTCATTGATGACGCTCTGTCCTACTTTTACCCTGCCCGGTCCCGGCGTTAAAAATATTTCTCCGGTGTTGGGGTTTTCGTAAAGGGCAGCACCGGATGCATAAGCCGTCCCTCCCCCGCCGAACGCAAATACTAACGCCAGCGCCGCTGCTAAAGCAAAAACAAAAGCCGAAAGCATACTCAGCCGCATCGTCTTTTTTGTCTTGCTGATTTTGTACATAACTTCCTCCTTTCTTTTAGTTTAAATAACTTAATTTATATTATAATTCTTTGAAAAATCAGATTAATTTTCCTTATATATAATTTGATTTATTAATGTTGTCCAATAAAAAAATAAATCTGCCACTTTTTATTTTTTTATTTATTAACCGCATCCAGGTATTGACGGTCCATAATAATTTCCTCCGCCAAAACTGCAAACGGCTTTCCACTTCTTTTTTAATTCGGGAGACATCCCTGAAGGGTGCTTTTTTATATTTTCGT
>JAKAKF010000209.1 GCA_021813595.1 bacterium | reverse complement strand
GAGCTCGGTTTCTTCGCCTGAAATTAGAAGTTCTATATCTTTGCCTAGTTCCCTTGAAAGGTCTCTTACCATCCTTGGGAATTTACTGAAAACCTTTTTTACCGGCTGCATTCTAGTTTTCATAACGGCAAGCTGAAGATCCGTCGTTACAAGATTAAGCCCTGCCACTACCTGCGCAAGGGCTGACGAAAGATCGTCGTCGGCATACTTTATTTCTAATTTAGAAGATATATTAAAAAGCCTGTTTCTTGCAAGAACCAGCTCGCCTACTAAATTCATAACGTTGTCTAATCTTTCTATGTCTACCCTTATAGTCGTTTCTTTAATTTCCGCGGCCGGAGATGCTGTAGGAACTGCAAAAGCAGGCTTAGCGGCAGCGGCAGAAACCGGTTTCTGCGGGACGGGATTAGATTTAATCTCTTCGGCAGGTTTGCCGGAAACTTGTTTTTCTTCGGCAGACTGGAAAGCTTTAGCCGACGCCGAAGGATGAGGTATTTCTTCCGCCGAAACTTCCGGCACTGCGGTAACTTTTTCCGCCGTATGTTCTTCTTCCTCTTTTTCTTTATAAATCTCTTCTAATTCTTCTTTTGAAATAAGATTGTCCTCAAGAAGTATGTCTCCAAGGCTTCTTGGTTTCTTTTTTCCGGAATCCGGCATTTTATCGGCAGAATCTACGGTCTTGGTTTTTTCTTTATCTGCATCTGCAACCGCTGCATTAGGAACTTCTTTGTCCTGCGTCTCCGGAGCGGCTATAGCGGTATTAGAATTAGAAATCTCGGCAGACGTTTTTTTTTCGCTTCCGCCGCCGATGCCTTCCGACAATTCGTTAAGTTTTTTAATAAGTCCTGTATTGCCTTCCGGCGGCTCGCCTTCGCTGCCGGTTTCCGAAACGGTTACTATCATAGACCTTAGGACGTCCATAGTTTTTAAGAGATAATCGGTCATTTCGGAAGTAAGGGTTATTTCGCCCTGCCTTAATTTATTAAGAATATTTTCGGCGCTGTGCGCAAGTTCTACTATGTTTTGAAAACCAAGAAATCCCGCAGAACCTTTAACGGTATGCGCAGCCCTGAATATAGTATTCAAAATTTCTTTATCTTCGGGATTTTTTTCCAATTCTATAAAATTTTCGTTAAGGCTATCCAGAAGTTCCAGTGCTTCCTGAATAAAGTCGTTTACAATTTCCTGCATCGAATCGTCAATCATTTCGGGCCATCCTTAAAAAATTAAATAAAATTAATCCGGGAAAATTTTTGAAATTTTTTCTTGCAATACTTCCGCCGTAAAAGGTTTTACTATATAATTATTAACGCCGGCTTTAACGGCTTCTACGACGTTTTCTTTTTTAGCTTCGGCGGTAACCATTAAAAAAGGGAGGTCTTTAGTAGCTTCGTTTGCCCTTACCTGTTTTAATAATTCTATTCCGGTCATTTCCGGCATATTCCAGTCCGAAATGACGAAATCGTAATTGCCGCCGTCGCCTATTTTGGCAAGAGCCGCCTGCCCGTTTTCGGCTTCGTCGACGTTGGTAAAACCTATCTGTTTTAAAATATTTTTTATTATTCTTCTCATAGTCGAAAAATCGTCCACTACGAGAATTCTCATCGATAAATCTAAAGCCATATTTAATTATCCCCTGTTAATACTTCAAAATGAAGTATCTGCCGTTTTATTTTAATAATATATAATAATAAAAATTTATATCTTAATCAATATATTATTTAAATATTATTATTGATCTTTTACCGCATTTTTGGCAAGGCGTATTATCTCGCTCTCTTTAAAAGGCTTCTGTAAATAAGCAAAACTCCCCTCTATTTCATTTTTACCGGGGATATTAGAAGACATAAGTATCACCGGAATCTTTCTAGTATCGTCGTTTTCTTTAAGATTCTTTAACAGCGTTATGCCGTCCATTTGCGGCATATTTAAATCCGTAACTATAAGATTAATATCTTCCTTTATAGCTTTTTCCAGCGCTTCAAATCCGTCCTGGGCGGTCTTTACTTTAAACCCCGCCTCTTTAAAAGCTATAGACAAAAATTTAGCGACGACTATAGAATCTTCAACGATTAATACGGTATAATTTTTCATAACCCTGCCTCTTTTACTTATTCTTTTTTGTATAGCGGGGTTTTACCCAACCCAACTAACTTAAACAGGGAAGATATGGAGTGGAGCGACTCCGAATGGCCTAAAAAAAGATATCCTCCTGGTTTTAAACTTTCGTATATGTTTTCGATAGTTTTCTTTTTCGATTCCGCATCAAAATATATTATAACATTTCTGCATAAAACGATATCGAAAGACCCAAATTTTTTAACTTCATTGCCGCTTATAAGATTAACGTTTCCAAAAACCGTCATATTTTTAATTTCATCTTTAATTTCATATTCGTCGTCTCCGGTTTTTTCGAAATATTTGCCGAGAATAGCCTGCGATGCATTTCTCAGCGTATATCCGTTATATATGCCTTTTTTTGCGGATTCAAGAACTTTTTCGCTGATATCGGTGCCTATTATTTCAAATTTTATGCCTGACGAGAAAAAATTTTCTTTAATTAAAATTCCGACGGTATAAGGCTCTTCTCCCGTAGAGCATGCGGCGCTCCAGATTCTTATATTTTTAATAGCGTTATTTCCCGACGATTGAACTATCTGTTTTAAAACGTCGACGAAAACTTCCAGTTGGGGCATATCCCTAAAAAAACTTGTTTCGTTTGTCGTTACGCTGTTTAAAAGCTCTTTTATTTCCGCATTTTTAAGAGGCGAAAACTTTAAATAGTTGTAATAATCTTCAAAATTAGAAAGGTTTAAAACCGAAATCCTTTTAGACAGTCTAGTTTCCAGCAGATATTTCTTTTGATCGCTAAAAAATATGCCGGATATTTCGTAAATCATATCCTTCAGCTTTTTAAAAACGTCGTCGGATAAATTTAAATTAGAATATTCCATTAAAATTTGGTTTATTTATTAATCATCCGTTAATTAATTCTATAGAAAAATTCTTTATATCTTCATCTTTTGAAGAATTATATTTCTTAATAATAGAATTAGATTTTTCTTTGTTTAAAACGTGAAGCGTTTTTAAAAGGGCAATTTTAACCATTTTGCTTTTTTCGGCGGGAAGCATGGAAGCAAGCTTGTCGAATATATCTTTTGCGCCTGTTTTCTGAATAAGCTCCACCACTTTATATCTGAAAATTTCGGAAAAACCGCCCGATTTAAGAGCTTCTAAGTAAACAGGCGATTTTTTTTCTCCTGCCGATAAAAGCGATTCTAAATAGTTAAACCTGGTTTCTTCGTCGTTTTCTTCAAACAGAAAAGTCGTTTCGTCTTTATGGTTTATTAAATCGAATTTCGCAAGACTTTTCGCAAGCAGTCTTTTTAAATTTAAAGGTTTATTTTTAAATAAAGCTATCGTCGAATAAAAATCGGCGGTTTGTCCGGCATTCAGGCTAATTTTATCGGACGAAAGTATCCTTAAAGAGTACTCTGCCGCTTTATCGTTTTTGGAAGAAATATTTTTGATGAAAAATTTAATATATTCTCCGTTTTTATCTTGCGCCGCAAAGTTAGAAAGCGTTTCTACATAAGCGTCTATTACGTCGGCATATTTCTCTTTAAGAAGATTTTCAAAAAACTTTTCAATATATTTTGAAGCATATTGAAAATTTCCGGCAAGTTTTACGGCATATTTCCTGACGTCTCCGTTGGCGTCGCCTATATAGCTTTTAGCTACCTCTTCGATAAGCCTGCGTTCGTATAAAGCTCCGCTGAGTTTAGCCGAATATTTTAAAAGCAGAATTTTTACTTCGACGAAAAGTTTTTTGTCTCCATAAAAAACAAGCAGATCGATTATGTCTTTATATGCGGATTCCGATAAAACATCGATAAGAATATCGGTTTTATCGTTATATTCAGATGAAGGACTTAACTTCATTAAAAATTCCGTTATAAATTTAGGTCTCGCCAATTTTTTTATTATTTCTTTAATGTATTTATACTCATTTTCGTCTAAGTTTTCATTTTTTTTGTAATATTCAAAAATAAATTGAAACAGTTTTTGGGATTTTTTATGATTCATAATCGAAAAATAGCACAAAATGGCGTCGATAGCATCTTTTTCTTCATAATCGCTTAACAGGTATAAACTCATTTTCAAATTCATTTTAGACAGGCGGATATACATTTTCGTTTTTACGTCGGCGCTTTCGTCTGCGCCGCACTCGTCCGTTATGCATAATTTATAAAGACCTTTAAGAATATAAACTTTATCTAATTTATACTTAACGTTGTTTTTTAAAACGTCGAGCAGGAAAACTATAATTTCGTCCCCGCCTATTTTAGAAAGAGATTCTATAATTACGTTTTTAACTACCCTGTCGTCGGCTTTTAAAAACAATTCTTTTAACGCCGGAAAAGCTTTTTTAAGTTTAAGCTCTCCCACGGCAAAAACGGCTGCCGACAGAACGAAAAAATTGCTTTTGGCCTCTTTTACCGATTTAATCAATATGCCGCCTAAATCTATTTTCAATATACCGATGGATTCCAGAGCATTTGCTTTGGTAATTTCGTCGGAGCTTGACGCAAGTATTTTTAAAACTTCCTTAGGCAGGTCGGCAGGATTGAACTTTCCGTATCTTATTAATTCGGCTGTAATTCTGTCGTATTTTCCTTTGTTTTTGCCTGCAAAATAGATTAGAAAGTTGCCGTCATGCATAGCAAGCCGTTTTAACACGTCAAAGGCGTTTGACCTGAGCCTGATGCCTATATCCGAAGAAACTGCGGTGTCCATTAATTTTTTGACGAGTTCTTTTTTGTCCCGCCCTTCTATTTCGTTTATTATAGCATCTTGCGCATATTCTGCAGTTTCAGGATTATCAGAGTCTAAAAGTTCTACTAATTTCTTTTTTTCGTCGATGCTTCCGAACTTAATTATTTTTTCGATTTCTTTCTTATTCATAGGCTTTTAATTTCGACCTCAATTTTAAAATTGATTTAGAATGAATCTGGCATATCCTAGATTCGGTTAAATTTAAAATATGACCTATCTCTTTTAAAGTAAGTTCATCATAATAATACATCATTAGAACATTCTTTTCAACATCTTCAAGCATATCGATATATTTTATCAGTATATTTTTCTTTTCTTCGTTTAAAAGCATGTCGATAGCCGAAGGTTCTTTACTTTCTATAGTATCTAAAGTTTCCGATTTAGGTTTATCCATAGATATAAAATCTTTGTCGTTTAAAAAAGAGGCTCCCCTTATTTTATAAAACATTTCGTTAAGCTCGTCCATTCCTATGTTTAACTCTTCGGCAATCTCTTCGTCCGACGGCATTCTTCCAAGCTTCTGCTCTAATTTAGCATAAACTTTTTCTATTCTTCCCGAAAGTTCTCGGACGTTTCTCGGCATATAATCAAGCTTGCGGACATTGTCCAATATAGTGCCTTTTATCCGCGTTACCGCATAGAACCTAAAATTTTCGTTTTTTGACGGGTCGAATTTTATAGCCGCGTCTATCAATCCGAAAATTCCAAATTCTATAATATCGTCTTTATTTATGACGCCGTTAAATTTCAGCGACATAAAGTTTGCGACTTTATTCACGAGATTAAAATTTTCTTCTATTAATTTTTTTGACTTTTCGTCTATTTTTTGCATTTTCCAATTTGTGGTGGGTCGGAATTGAATTCCGCCTTACATTTTGTGGCGGGGACAGAATTGAATTCTGTCCCCGCAGTTAAATTACGATAACGACGTCAGCAGTTTATTAAGGAAGAACTGGATGTTGCCGTTAGATATTTTATTGTCTTTTTGAGACAATATATTATACGCCAATTTTTTAAAACATTGCGATGATTTTGAATCGGGAAAAATATTTGAAACCGGCCTCTGCATTATCACCGAACGCGAAAGATTATCGTCGCTTATAATATGCCCGAGATAATTTAAATTTACTTTAAGAAATTTATCGGAAACGAGACTTAAGTGTTTATAAACGTCCTTTGCTTCCTTTTCGCTTTTTACGTTATTAACTATAATCGAAAAATACTTTTCGCCGTATTTAGTGCTTAAAACCTTAATCAGAGCGTAAGCGTCGGTAATGGAAGTCGGTTCCGGAGTAACTACGACGTATATTTCGCTTGCGGCGAGGTTAAAATATAAAACGTTTGACGATATACCCGCTCCGGTGTCAACGAGCAGAACGTCTATCGGCTGTCCCCCCGCTTCTAAACTGCAGGCAAATTCGTCGAATCTCGACATAAGATTTATCTTCTGCGGTTCCGTAAGATTAGAAAGTTCAGGTATTCCGGAGGAGGCCGGAAGAATCATAATTCCGTTCTGGTCGGTCATTATAATATCGCTTAACTGCTTATCTCCGTATATAACCTGCGATATATTGTGTTTTGGAATCATGCCCATCAAAACCGAAACGTTTCCTAAACTCAGGTCTGCATCCATTATTATAACTTTTTTCCCCATCGAAGCAAAGCAATAAGCAAGATTGCAGACGATATTAGTTTTGCCTACTCCTCCTTTGCCGCTTGTAACGGAAATTATTTTCGTGTATGAATTGCCGTTTATGTTTACTTGTCTTTTCATTTTTTATATTCCTCGATTCGATTTTATGGCGGTAACAGAATTGAATTTCGTCCCCTGTTTCCATTTTATAGCGGTAACAGAATTGAATTCAGTCACCGCAGTTAGTTAGAGCGATGCAGGCTTTGGGAAAAATAAGGGGTAAATGTTGCCTGCATTTGCTTCTTCGATATCTTCTGGGACGTTTTCGCCGTAAGATACATAATCTACTGCGGAATCTTCAAGCATAAACAAACCTGCAAGATTGCCGATGCCTTTCGATTCGTCGGTTTTAGTTATTATAATTCCGTTAACTCCTATTTTATTCCTGAATGATTCATACGACCTTAAAGCGTCGATATGTTTAAAATGCGCCGGAACTATAAGTTCTATATTAACCGAACCCTTAAGTCCTTCAAAAAATTTAGATAGAGCGTTTAAACGGTAAACGTTATTATGGTTAACCGCGAATGTATCTATTATTACGACGTCAGAACGCGAACCGGCGATAAAAGCATTTAATCCCGAAGGATCCTTTGCTGTAGTAAAATCTATTTTAAGCTTCCCCGCATAATTTTTTAAAGTTTCATATCCTCCCATTTTTAAAGAATCTATGGAGCATAAAGAAACGTGAAGATTTTTCTCGTAGATAAACTTAGAGCATAACTTTGCGGCTGCCGACGTTTTACCGGAGCCGCTGTTGCCGGCAACGGCTATTACTATTTTTCCGTTCAAAGAACGGACGAATTTTTTTCTTTCGGTTTTTTTCTCGATTATTTTCTTGAAAAATTTCTTGAAATATTCGATTTTGTCTTCTTTCTTAAAATTAGACAATGTTATCCCTTTAAAAAATATATCTATTAATTTAGAAGATACGCTTCTGTCAAAAGAAATACCGTCCAGATAAAGCAGCAAATCGTTTTCTTTGAGTCCTCCTCCCTGCGTTCTTTCGTTTTTCAGCAAGTTTAAATCGAACTTTATTTCCTCCATGAAATTCTTTATTTCCTCAAATTTGACGTTAAGAGCATAATCGACTTTGTCTTCGACTATGCTGTCGAAATTTTCCTTTAAAAATCTGACGTCGTCGTAAATAGGCGCAAGCATGTCTTTATTAAAACATGCTGCTTCGTCTTTAGGAGGCATTATATCTTCTTCTTTATAATCGATAGCCGCGATAACTTCCAGAAACGGTTTGCCGAAAAAACCAAGCTCGCCGGCGGCGCCGTTAACCTGCCTCGTCGAAATAATAACGGCATCTTCGCCAAGGTCTTTTTTTATAAGGTCTATAGCATCTTTAATGTCTAAAACTTCGTATCTTTTAATCTGCATAAAATTTAATTATAATTTTTACGATATTTCAATCGTGCCTACCGGTTTTATTTTTATGTTAGGTGAAATCTCTCCTGTAGAAACTACGGTTATGCCGGGTATTATTTCGTTTAAAATATTTCTCAAAAAAAGCCTTATGCGCGGCTGGGTCATAATAACCGGAGACTGCCCCGAGTCTAAAGCTTTTTTTATTCCTTCTTTTACCGCCGAAACCATTTTACCGTAATAAGAAGGGTCTACACCGGAATATCCCGCACCCTGCTCTTTAGTTTTATTATATTCGTTGAAAATTACCGTTTCTAAATTTTTTCCAAGCATAAGAGGATGAACCGCATTGTCCTGTCCAAGCAATGTTTTTGTTATGGTCCTTTTCAAAGCGCTCCTGACGTACTCCGTAAGCAGGGTCGGGTCTTTGGTATTGGGCGCATAATTATGCAGGGCTTCTACTATGGTAAGCATATCTTTAATAGGAATTCCCTCCTGAAGAAGATTTTCCAAGACGTTTTGAACGGAACTAAGCGAAAGTACCCCAGGGATAAGCTCGTCCACTATTTTTGGATATTTAGAAGTAAGTATATCGAGAAGTTTTTGAACATCCTGACGGGTAAGCAGTTCGGCCGCATTGTTTTTAATAATCTCTACTATGTGCGTCGCTATGACGGCCGGTATTTCTACGACGGTCCACCCCGCCATTATCGCCTTCTGTTTTAATCCTTCGTCTATCCAGAGCGCAGGCAGATTAAACGCCGGCTCTTTCGTAACCACGCCTGGTATATTTTCGGAAACGGTGCCGGGGTTCATGGCAAGAAGTTTGTTGGGCATAGTTTCGTATCTTGCCGTTTCTATACCTTTAATTAAAAAAATGTACTCGTTTGGTTTTAAATTTAAATTATCTTTAATGTGAATAGGAGGAACTATAATACCCATATCGGACGCAAGCTGTTTCCTAATACCCTTTATTCTTTCCAAAAGTTCGCCGCTTCTGGATGCATCTACGTAGGGTATGAGGTTGTATCCAACTTCAAGCTCAAGAATATCTATCTGCATGGCATTTTCTATTATCTGCGATTCAGGAATCTCTTTCTTTTCTTCGGCTGTTTTTTTCGCAGTTTCCGTTTTTTTCTTTGCCGATTCCCTTACGATTATATAACCCGTTAAGGCCGCTATCGCCGCAAACAAAATAAAAGGCCAGTGAGGAAGCCCGGGGATAATTCCGAAAAAAAACAGTATGCCGGCGGCAGTGTAAAGGACTCTCGGATTAGATATAAACTGGTTCGAAAAATCTTTAGACAGGTCGCTTTCGCGGCTTGCCCTTGTCATTATAATACCTGCGGAAGTCGAAACTATTAAAGCCGGAATCTGAGCTACCAAGCCTTCGCCTACCGTAAGAAGCGTATAATCCGAAGCGGCCTCTAAAATAGACATATGATGCTGAAATATTCCTATAAGAAGTCCGCCGATTATGTTGACTATAATAATGATTATAGCGGCCACTACGTCTCCCCTGACGAATTTGCTTGCGCCGTCCATAGAACCGTAAAAGTCGACCTCTTTAGTCAAGTCTAACCTTTTTTTCCTTGCTTCCGCATCCGTTATAAAACCTGAATTAAGTTCCGCGTCTATAGACATCTGTTTTCCGGGCAATGCGTCTAAGGTAAACCTTGCGGATACTTCGGCAACTCTGGTTGCGCCTTTTGTAATAACGAGGAAATTTATTACTATAAAAATTATGAATATTACTATTCCCACAGCAAAGTTTCCGCCTACGACGAACTGCCCGAAAGACTGTATGACGACGCCGGCGGCATCAGGACCTTTGTAGCCGTAAAGCAGTATAAGCCTCGTAGCGGCTATTTCCAAAGAAAGACGGAAAAGCGTAGCCACCAAAAGAATAGTCGGAAAAACAGAAAATTCCAAAGGTCTTAAGACGTAAATAGAAATAAGAAGAATTATTATGCCGAAAGATATCGAAAAAGTCAGAAATATATCGAGCATCCACGTAGTTATAGGTATAACCATAAGCCCTATAACCATCATGAAAAGGAGCGCCAGCATTACATCGGTATTCCTAAAAAATATATTGCGGGGCATAACCGCCGCGTTTTCCGCTCTTTCAGCCATTTTTTAAATAAAGCTCCATATCTGTTTAAATTTTTGATTTGTAGTATATAAATGGGCAAGTATTTCGGCCACTGCTTTATAAAGCGATGCCGGAATCGCCTGTCCGGGTTCGCACGTTTCGTAAAGCGCACGCGCCACCATTTTATTTTCAACCGTCGGAATGCCGTTATCCTTCGCTATTTTTTTAATAAGCAAAGCCAGGTTGTCTGCGCCTTTCGCAATAACTACCGGAGCATTGTGTTTTTTATTGTCGTATTTTAAAGCTACCGCAAAATGGGTCGGGTTGGTAATGACTACATGAGCATTCTTAACCTCTTTTAAAATTTTTCTTCTTGCGATTTCCCTCTGCATTTTTCTTATTTTTCCTTTAACCTGCTGGTCGCCTTCGAACTGTTTGGCTTCGTCTTTTACTTCCTGCTTAGTCATCATAAGACCTTTATTATACTTGTATTTCTGAAAAAAATAGTCGGCTATCGCAAGAACTATCAGTGCCATAATTATGTTAAAAAAAAGTTTATAAATAATTTTAAAAGTAAAAAAAGCGTCGTATGAAGGGGTCATATACTGCAATACCAATATCTTTTTTAAATAAGGATAGATAGTAAAATATGCTATAGCCGTTAATACGAAAAATTTAAAAATAGATTTTACAAGTTCGTTTAAGGACTGAAGCGAAAAAAATCTTTTAACGCCTGAAACGGGGTCTATTTTTGTAATATCGGGAATCAGAGGTTGAAAGGTCAGCAAAAAACCGACTTGCACGAGATTTGAAAGCACCGAAGCTGCAAAAACCAATAAGATTAGCGGAAGAATAGCATAAACTACGGTATAAAGTAAGCCGTCTATAATTTTAATACATTCCGTATAGCCTAAATTTAAATTGGAAAAATTAGATAAAAAATATACTAAACGGTCGTCGATGATATTGCCTATATGCGAAATATTAAAATAAAGATATATTATTACGGCGACAAAAACGAAAGCGGTCGTCACCTCTCTAGATTTCATTACCTGCCCTTTTTCCCTTGCGTCTTGAATACGTTTGGGAGTAGGCTGTTCCGACTTGTCGAACTGATCTTCCGCCATATTTAATTTATTACATTAATTATTATTTACTATGTATTTTATTTAACTGTTATTTTTTAATATATGCCATGTAATTTATCATATAATTAAATTCCGTTTTTAAACCGCCGAAGGACTGCATTACGTAATCGGTAAAATACGGCACGGTAACGTAAAGCATAAGCAATCCTACGGCTATAGTAATAGGAAAACCTACTGCAAAAATATTAAATTGCGGCGCAATTCTTCCCATAAGAGCTATAATTACGTTTAATATTATCGCCACCAAAACTATAGGGATGCTTAAATCCAAACCTATTAAGAAAATATCGTTAGACTTTAAAACTAAATATTGAAAAATATGCGGAGAAAAATTTACGAAAGTCAGCGGAATAGTTTGAAAACTTCTGTATATTCCCTCTATTACAAAGAAAAAAGCCGACGTCTGTATAAAAATTATGAGAGCGACGTAGTTCTGCAAATTAGATATTAAAGAAACCTGCTGATTAGAGATGAGGGGATTTAGGAGACTTATCATTCCAAAACCTACCATATTGCTTATAAACTGTCCTGCGACTTCTATACCGGTAAAAATTATAAGAACTAAATATCCGAAAATAATGCCTATAAGGATTTGGGAAATAACGGCTAAAATCAGCTCCGGCAAGGTAAGATGAGGAATTATCTGATTTTTAATTACCAAAGGATAAACTATTAACGACATAAAAAAAGCCAGACCTATCTTTGCCCAGTTTGGAACGGAAGAACTGCCGATAAACGGAAGAGCGATTATCATTGCGATAATCCTGAAAAATATCAGCATAAATTCTATTAAAAGATATTGGTGTATTATAATTGCCGGCAAATCAGCTTCCTCCCCTTATATATTCCGGAAAATGAGAAAAAATTACCGTAGCAAAATTTCCCATAATGTTCAGCATCCACGGTCCAAAAATTAGCAAAACGATTATAACTACGATAATTTTGGGAACAAAAGTAAGCGTCTGGTCTTGAAGCTGGGTAACGGCCTGAAACATACTTATGAGTATTCCTATCGCAAGACTCGCTATAAGCGGAGGCGCGCTTAAATATAAAACCGTAAGTATTACTTTTTGAATTATAAAATTTACGAACGCTACCGACACCTGTACCCATCTCCCTATTTATTTATTATTTGGACGGAATTTAATTCTGCCCCCATATCCTTATCGCCGTTATGTATGAAAACTCTGTACCAGCGAACCTATTACTAAATACCAGCCGTTTACCATAACGAAAAGCATAAGCTTAAACGGAAGGGATATCATGGTAGGCGGCAGCATAAGCATACCCATAGACATTAAAAGGCTCGAAACCACAAGATCTAATATCAAAAACGGAAGATATATAAGAAAACTTATCTCGAAAGCCGTCGTAAGTTCGCTTACTATAAATGCCGGAACGAGAACGTAAGTCGGCACGTCTTTAGGAGATTTAATATTCTTGATTTTAGACATTTTAACGAAAAGTTCCAAATCTTTAAGTCTCGTCTGTTTAAGCATAAAACCCCTGACGGGCTGAATTCCTATTTTATAAGCTTTTTTAATTCCTATAAAACCTTTAGTATATGGAACGTAAGCATTCTTATATACGGAACTTATAACCGGAGCCATTATAAAAAAAGTAAGAAAAAGGCTTAATCCTATAATTACTTGATTCGGCGGTTCAGTCGTAAGCCCCAGTGAAGTTCTTAAAAACGATAAGACTACTACAATTCTGACGAACGAAGTCATCATAATCAAGATAGAAGGCGCTATAGAAATTACGGTAAAGATTAGAAGTATCTGAATAAGCATAGATACCTGCGAATGCGGCGCATGACCGGTCATAGTTATGGCAGGCAGAGCTAAAAGCGAAGTGTTTTTAAAGCTTTTTACTTTTAACATCGCTCTCCATCAACCCCTTAAGTCTTTCTTCTATATCGAAAAATATATTATCGGCTTTGTTTTTAAATTTGGCTTCGTTGATATTTTTAACTTTACCGGATTTATCTAAAGCATCTGCGGCGGTATTTTCCGGAAATTCCGACCGACCGCCGACCTTTTCCCTCATAACGTCCGCAAATCTGCCGTAGGTTTTGACTGCCGGCGAAGGGCTGGCGAACGGACCGGCGGCGTTCCCGTAAACAGGCGTTTCATCGTATGCCGCATAAGCTTCGGGATTAAATTGTTTGCCGCTTTTTCCTTTAATTTCTTTAGATTCTTTTATTTCTTTTACCGAAGTTTTGCCTTGCTGTTCGGTATAATCCGAAATTTCGGAATTTTGCTGACCGGCGGTTCCCTGTAAACGCCCTATCATCTGAATATTTGAAGGAGAGACTCCTACTAAAAAAAATTCTCTATTTACTTCTATAAGCAGGATAGATTTTTTATTGCCGAGATTAATAGAAGATATTATTTTCAGGCTGTTAATTTTTTCTCTCGTCGAAACCCTGTTTTTAAATTTATTCATAAAGAAATATATGCCGTAAATCATGGCGATAATAAGAGCTAAATAAACCGCGGTTTTAACGGCTTCAAGACCCATATTTAAACCGGCCGGTTTTTTTAAAGAAGCATTTTTTAAATTTAAATGTTTTGCATTGGAAAAAGCGCCGGCATTAGATGCGGCAGAGGGTTTAAGATTATTTTTCGATTTTGTTTTATTAACTTTACTTGTTTTGTCTGCGGCGTTATTTACCAAGACGGTATTTTTCTTTCCTACGTTTTTAAATATATCGGCGGGAAATCCGCCGACTATTTTAATAACCAAATAATTTCGATAAAATGAAGCAAAAACGTTTTTCCGTGCTATTTTTATATTTTTATTAAAATAAACGACGGCATCTAATCCCGAATTGCCCGCCGGTATAATTTCGGCGGCTTTAAAAAGCCTGCTGCCTTTAAAATTTACAAACTTGGATTGCCGTGCGGACCCATAGGAAACAGTATTATTAAAAACGGCTTCAATGCCGTATTTTTTATAAATCATATTTTTTAAAACGTTTTGCGGTTTGCCGTTAAATCTAAACCATATAAAATAAGAATTGTTTTTTTTGCTTTCCGAAACCGAAATTCCTTTTAACGTCAAGCCGCTTTCGGCATATGCTTTATTGAAGGCGGCGGCTAAAAAAATCAAAACCGCGGAAATAAAACAAAAAGTATAAAATAACGATTTAATTTTATTCATATTAAATATATTAAACATATTAAAGTTTTTTAACCCTTTCTACCGGGCTTATAATATCCGTCAGCCTGACGCCGAATTTATCGTTGACCAAAACAACCTCTCCCCTCGCCATAAGTTTGCCGTTAACGTATATATCCAAAGGCTCGCCGGCAAGTTTTGCAAGTTCTATGACCGAACCCTGTCCAAGCTGGAGCATATCGTTAATAACCATTTTTGTCCTCCCCAATTCTACCGATATGGTAAGAGGTATATCGAGAATAAAATCCAAATTTTTTGGCGGTTCGGCAGTTTTATCGGATTCGTCGAACGATGCAAATTCTAATTTTTTTACCGGTTTCTTAGGAGTTGGTTGCGCAGTTTCATTTTTTGCAGGTTTAATATCTTCGACTCCCAAATCTGCCGCGTCAGATACTACGGCTGTTCCGCTATTGCCGCCCGCTTGGCTTTGTTCCGCAGGTGCGGTGCTTTCGGACGAAGCATTTGCCCCTGCGCCGGCATTAGCGGCTTCTTCCTCTTTAAAGGCATCCTCCCAGCTGATATTGTCGTCTTCGTCCTCCGAAGGCGCAGCCTGCTTGGCTGTTTCTGCACCTGCCGCCCGGCTTTGAACCTGTGCGTCTTCTCCAGCTTTTTTTTCTAATTCTTCGGTCTTATTTTCTTCACTCATAATAGCCCTCTTTACCCAACGGTATGTCGGAAATTATTTTTACGGCAAGATTATTATTTAGTTTACCCGGATAAGCGATAAATTTCGGCAGATTTTCTATATCGATCACTAAAGGGTCTTCTATTCTTTTGTCTAACACTATAACGTCGCCTTTTTTTATTTTTAAAAAATCTCGGGAGCTTATGCTCGTCTTTCCGAGATCAATCCTTATATTAAGTTCCGATTCTTTAAGCCTTTCTTTAAATCTTTCTATCCATCTGTGATCGACTTCAAGCTGTTCGCTCTGAAATCCGCTGTAAAGTTTTTCTTTAATAGGCTCTATCATTGAATAAGGTATACATATCATAAATTTAGAAACGGCGCCTTCTATGTCCACCTCGAATCTGCTTATAATTACGACCTCCGTAGGCGTAACTATAGTCGCAAACTGAGGATTTATTTCGCTTCTTTGAAATTCTATGTCTATCGGCGAAACCGGCATCCAAGCAGTTTTTAGCGAATTAAAAGCCATATCCGTTATTTTTTTTATCAGTTTGTTTTCTATTGGCGAAAAATCCCTTCCTTCTATTTTTACGTGCAGGTCGGTAGTGCCTCCGAAAAAAATATCTATCAGGTTATACACTAATCTTGAGTCTAAAACGAAAATAGCATAGCCGCGAAGAGGCGGCATTTTAAAAATAGTCAGGCTCGTCGGAAGCGGAATATTTTTTAAAAACTCCCCGAATTTCTGCATATCTACCGAAGTAGACGTTATTTCCGCAACTTTTCTTAGGGCGGAAGTTAAATCGTTTCTTAAAAGACGGGCAAACCTTTCGTTGATTATTTCTAGAGTGGGCATTCTGCCCCTGACTATCCTGTCCTGCGAAGTTAAATCGTAAGGCTTTATACCGCCAAGATTTTCTTCTTTTTTTTCCGATTCTATCGCGCCGGAAGATATGCCTCTAAGCAGAGCGTTAACTTCGTCTTGCGATAATATTTCAGCCATATTTTTATTTTTATTGAACTAAATAATTATTGAAATAAACTCCGGTTACGGTATCGTCTCCAAGAAGCTGATTAAGGCTCCTCGCTATCTGATGCCTTAAAGACAGTTGCCCTTGAGGACTATCTATTTCTTTTGACGTTTTTGAACTTAAAATCATGATTATACGGTTTCTTACCTTAGGGGTAAGCTGTTTGAAAATGCCTACGTTAGAACCGGGTTTTAATTCTATAGACATAGAAACCTTTACGTAAGCGGTTCTGTTAGTGTTTGCAAGATTGGTCAAAAAAGATTTAAGTTTTATCATCGGACCAGGCTGCACATTGGAAAGCTCAGCCGGTTTATTAACCGTGGTTTTGCTTTTTTTGGCGAGTAAAAAATGGTAAGCCGCAAAACCGCCGCCTCCAAGTATAAGCAGAAGCGGAACAATGATAAACAAAAGTTTTTTCTTCCCGCCTTTTTTATTGGATGCCTCTATCTGAGAGATAGTGGACATCTCCTCGTCGACATTGCCGAGTTCCTTGTTAGTTTTGCCGTTTTTGTCATCAGCCATAAACCGCCTCCAAAATTAAATTTATACAAATATCCTTACGAAAGATAATGCAATATCTATGCCATATTATCCAAAATTATAACATACAATATAATAATCTAATAAAATCAATGAATTATTGATTATTTTATAAATTAATTCGATATGGATATATTAAATAACATTTAAGATATCGTCATTATTCTGACGCTGTTATTCGTTTTCGTCAAATTTTTAAAATTAATTTAATTTTAATCGATTTTATATACAATAGCAATTTCTAAATAGAATTTAGCCGTATAAGCTAATTTGGGATGGGTGAGAAGGGAGCGGATTTATTATATTTTAATAATTAGAATTATCAATATTATTTTCCAGCTATGGCATTGGTGAAAAATATTGCGGATTTTACCGGCATCCTTGAAATTATAGCGGAAGCGGCTTTTGCGGTCATGTGCGATAAAATATATATCGCGACGCTTTTATCTATACCGGGAAGTATAGCGGCGGCTTTTCTTGGACTCATAGAAGAATAAACTGGTATTAAGTTTTTTATTTTAGCCTGCTGAGCGGTTTTTATATGATGGATTTTAGATTCAATTTTTTTTAACTGCTCTACTTCGGATTTAATCTGATTTTTGAGAACTTTAATCTCCTGTCTTTCCGCGGAAACGCTTGAAGCATAAGCCGAAACGGGCGAAAAACAGCAATAGCAATAAGATAAAAATACGGCGGCAAATATCAAAAAGGGAATAAAAAGAACGTTATGCAGACTTACTTTTTTCTTCATATATTATATATTATTATATATTTTTTATATATTTATTTATTGATTTATGAAACGGTTAGAAGCAAAATCGGAAGTTACGGCTTCTTCTCTTTTTAATTCGTTAATTTTATCTATCGCAAGATGCTTTTCTCTAAGTTTGTTTATTTTTTCATATTCTATTTTAGCTTCAATAACCGATTTTTTTTTAATTTCAAGTTCTCGTTCGGCAGATTCCTGTTCGGCAAGCAATTCGTTCAGCTTATACTGCAGGGATTTATATCCTGTTTCAAGCGTATTGTAACCGTATATGTCAGATATACCCGCAACCTGCGCCGAATAAGATTTTTTAAAAGATTCCAAAGATTTTTGAACGTCGAATATAGCTAAATTTATCAGCGCAACCCTCTTCTGAACTTCGGAAAGTTCGGTGTATTTTTTATCGAGAATTGTTTTTCGGTGGTTCAATATGTTCTGAAATTTAAATGCCATAGTTAATTTGTGACGGGGCAGAATAGAATTCATTCCTGCTTTTATATAATTTATACGAAATAATCTACTAATGCATTCGGATTGCCGTATCTTGAATCGTTTGTTCCGGCGGAAACCGTTTGCGTTTCTGCGCCTCCGTTTGAAAATCCGGAATTATAACCTGCATTGCCAGAAGTAAAAGCATTATTGAAAGACTCGTTTGCGCCGCCGCCGTTGCCGTTATTATAACCCGAACCGGTGCTTATATTCAAATTTATGGTAGAAAACCCCTGATTTTTAAGGGCGCTCTGCAGAGAATCCGAGGATGCCTGAAGCGCATTTTTTGCCGCTTCATTCTGCGCAAGCATATTGACCGTTATAGAGCCGCCCGAAGAAATCGCTTGATTAAATGCGTTTAAAGAATTTGACGGATTTAATGAAATATTTATTTTGACCGTGCCGAGCGAAGCCGGATTTAACGTAATAACAGCCGACTGGACGTTTCTTCTCAACATAAACATAACCGAATTAATCGCTAAAGAACCGGTAGTTTCACCTGCCGTATCGTCTTCGAGTCCCGACACGCCGTTACCGGTCAAACTGAAACCTGCGGAATTTCCGCCGGAAGCGGAAAGCGGATCTGAACCTGAGCCGGCTGAAACCGCCGAACCTGCGACGCCGAAAAAATTTGAAGATAAAGAACCGGAATCTCCGGCTTTTAAACTGCCGGCAGAGTTAATTCCGGAAGATACCGCTGAACCGGAAAGCGATAAACCTGCGCTGGACGAATTTTTAATACTTTCTGAATTAAGAGCATTATTTTTAATATCCTCGTTCAGCGTTTTTGCGTTTTGAGCGTTTATAACGCTCATATTTACATCGGCTTTTACGCCGTTATTTGCGGCGTTTGCATTAAAAATATTAATTTTATTTGCATCGGCGGTATTAGAATTAGGGTTTGCTTTGTTTGCGGCGGTTTTGTCCGTAATAATTTGGTTATAGGTAATTTTATTAGCAGCAACGTCTGATGATTTAGACGATGAACCGTCTGCGGAAACTGCTGCTGAGTTATTACGTACCGAAGCCTGATAGTCTTTGCCGTTAATATTTTTAACGTTATCCGCAAGCGCATTTATACCTGAATAATTGCTCCCGATATTTCCGGCATTGGAACCTCCGTCCGATACCTGCGTCCCGTTTGCGTTTAAGAGTGAAACGTTTACATCATGCTTTGATTTTGAATTTGCGCCTTCCGATGCGTTTCCGTTTCCACCCGTACCGCCCGATTTTACGTCTATTTTTTTTGCTGAGGGTAATTGTCCTGCAAAATTAATATTCGTATTTCCTATGAAATAAACGTTTCGTTCGTCGCGAATATTAGCGTTACCGTTTAGTACGGTATTTCCGCCTTTTTCCGAAGCGGTTTTATAGGATTTAGAGGAATCGTTGGACGTATGTTCCGTATTCCCATTTTTGCTTGAAACCTGCGATGAATCGCCGTTAGAAGCGGAAATTTTTGCGGCGCTTTTGCCTATGTCAGCGTTTGAATGTCCGCCGCCGGTATTATTATTATTTACAGGCTGACCCGCCTGATAACCGTTACCATTATTCGGCGAACTTCCGCTTATATTGTTTTCCGTCTGAGCGCCGTTATTATTGCCGACAGCATTCGCGCCGTTATTAAGTTGTTGACCCGTTGACGAAACAGGCGTCGATGTTTCGGCAGTATTGCCTGCCTGACCGCCTCCGTAAACATTAGACGCTCCGCCTGCAGACTGAAACGCTCCGCCTTGATTTTGACCGCCGTCCGAAACGGAAGAAGCGGCATTAGACAAGCCGCTTATAGAGTTACCGAGCATTTCGCCGAACGACCCCTGCCCGCCGAAACCCGACGAGCCGTAACCGGTACCGGCACCGCTGGACAAAGAAAGCGGCTGACCGGAAGCGCTTCCCGAAACGGCGTTCATAACGTCGTTTACCAACGAAAGTCCCGCATCTACCGATAAATTCAAAGCAATATTTCCAAGCATAGTTTTATTATTTTATATTGTTTATTATTATTTGAAAAATAAATAAATCTGACACCTTTTTATTTTTTATATTTTTTTAAAAGATGACTAATATGTTTACGGAACAGCAGTTTCGAGTGCCGTCAATACGGCATTTTCCGTAGTCAACACTTTAGAGTTGGCAACATAGGCGTTCTGCGCAATAATCATATCGGTAAACTGAGACGAAATATCGACGTTAGACTGTTCAAGGGCAGAATCGGTTATATAACCGAAGTTTCCCGTATTAGCAGCGCCTATAGCAGGTTGACCCGATGCAAAAGTCTCAGCGTAAAGACTGTTTCCCTCCGAAGTAAGTCCCGTAGGAGCGATAAAGTTTGCAAGAGCGACCTGGGCGATATATTGGGTCTGCCCGTTAGAATACTGTCCTGAAATTTTACCGTCTTGATTTACCGTAAAACTGGTAAGCGTTCCGGTCGCATAGCCGTTCTGGGTAAAAGCCGTAGTAGCGGACGGAGCGGCGTACTGGGTTACGTTTGCTAGGTTTAAAGCTATATTTAAAGGCTGAGATGCGCCGTCGGGGAGACCAGATCCACTTGCATAAGCTGGAACGTCTGTTAAAGTAAGCGAAGGCGTACCAGTAATTTGACCGTTTGAATTAAATTTTATATCTGGGCTTGAGTCTGCTGTTGTGCTGAGCGAAGGTCTTTGTGCAGCTGTACCGTTAATTGAATAATAAGCGTTCCATGCTCCTGAAGTTGAACCGTCAGGCGCAAAAGTAACGGTCAAAGGCAAAGCGTTGCCAAGAGAGTCATAAACATTAATGGTAGTAGAATAGTAATCCTGGGCAGGGCCAACAAGAACTGAACCCCCGGGTGTAAATGCATTAGCGGTATCTCCGGCGGGCATCGCATTAGAAAGATTTACCGTGCTGTTTGCCGAACTGACG
>JAKAKF010000274.1 GCA_021813595.1 bacterium | reverse complement strand
TTTTAAAGTTCGGTACGGCCGCGGCGGCTGCATTATAAACGTCTTTTATATAATCAGGCGTATATTGATAAGGGGCGGCGAAATTCCCGCCCCCAGCCTTATATGCTTTAAACTCTAAATCTTTTCTGAAACGCAGGGCTCCAGTTCCGGAATAATATCTGTTCAGGTCTATAACGTCCAACATTTCCGGCCTGACCGCGGCAACTATCGCGCTGTTGGAATTTTCCATATCCCTGCCGGAGTAGCTCATGCCGTTAACGCAGAGAAGATTTTCGTCGGAACTCGAATTGACTACGACGCCTCCCGGACACATGCAGAAAGAATATCCTCCGTATTCTTTCGAGGATATATTGTAATATACTCCTTTTAGTTTTATGCCCTCTTTGCCTGCATTTCCCTTAAAAAATAAACCGTCGGCAAAATCCCTTTTATGTTCTATTCTGAAACCTACAGCAAAAGGCTTTCTTTCCATAACGACTCCTTTTCTCTCCAACAAATCATAGGTCTCGTAACTGTTAGACCCCGAAGCTAAAATAACGAAGTCCGTCTTAAAAATCCTTTTATCGGTCTTCGCCGAACATACCGTCCCTTTTTCGTCAACCTCGAAATCCTTCATTTCTTCTTCAAAATAAATTTCGGCTTCGTTTTTGATTAAATAGTTTCTTATTTCTTTCAATATATTAATCAGATTGTCGCTTCCTAGATGAGGTTTATGTTCCGTTAAAATATTTTTATCCGCTCCCATTCTTACTAAAAAATTTAAAACATAAGAAACGGCGGCGTCGTTTTTTCTGGTCGTAAGTTTTCCGTCGGAAAACGTTCCTGCGCCGCCTTCCCCGAATGCAACATTGCTTTTTTTGTCGAATTTGCCTTCGCTCATTAAGTACGCCACGTCTTTTATCCTGTTTTCGACGCGCTTGCCTTTTTCTATTAATATAGGCTTTATGCCGTTTTCCAATAAATATAAAGCGGCAAAAATTCCCGCGGGACCCATTCCTATTATAAGCGCTTTATACTTGCCGAACTTTGCGATGTTTTTATTTTTAACTCCTGCCGGGATAGGAATGGCCGCCTCCTCTCCGTTGAACAAGTTGAACGAACTTTCTTCTTCGTCATCCGCTTTTTTCGCTTTTACGCCGATTTTATTCAATAAATTTATAAAATCGCCTTCCTTGACGCCGGCCGTATTCAATTTTATCAGGGCTTTAAAAACCCTTTTTTGCTCTTTTTGCCTTAAATCTACGGACTTTTTTAAAATTTTTACGTCAAAAGACAGCTCCGATTTTAAAAACGGCCATGATTTATCGGAAGCATATTTTTTTAAATAACCGGTAAAATAACCGGTAAAAAAATCTTCGTCTTTTTCGGGCTTTTCAGCATCGTTTGCCTGAATTTTAAAATCGTGAACGATTATCATAAAATATAGTTGATATAATCAGGACGGGTTTATTAGCGATACCGCGGATTCTTTAACTAATTCCTTTTCTGCCGCCTGTTTAGCGGTATTTTTAAGAGGTATTAAAAGAACGGGACATATCGAATTTTTTGAAACGGAAAAAGAAACGGAGCCGGAAATAAATTCTTTAAAGCCTATTTTCTGATGCGTTCCCAAAGCGATGATATCCGCTCCTTTTTTTTTTGAAAAATTAAGAATTTCTGCGGCGGGAATACCCGTAGAAATAAAAATTTCGTAATTAAGATAATATAAGCCCGCCTCTTTCAATTCCTTTTCGGTTAATTCATATGCTTCGTCCGTTTTGGATTTTGCCGCAGATTTTTTATCCAATAACGTGAATATATCGGAATAAATAACATGCAGAATATAGAACTTTGCGGAAACGCCCCTGAAAAACGAAGCCGCCTTGGACAATATGAAGCCGGTTTCAAAATTAAGGTCGATTGCTATCAGAACTTTTTTTTCTATCTCCATACATATAATATTACCCGATTAAGCCTTTTTTTTCAAGACGGCTTTTGGACTGCCTCCACAGCATTCTTATATTTAATTGACTATATATATGCGCCTGTAATAAAATATTAATTATTAATTAAAAATAAATACGTTAAATTTTAAATTTAAGGAGAAATTATGTGCGATGAACATCATGTCGAGGAAGTACTGAGCGAAGAAACGAGAAATCTTGAAATGGCAAGGCAGTCGCTTATCGAAGAATTTCAAGCGATAAACTGGTATCAGGAAAGAATAGAATATACCGGCGACGAAGAGTTAAAACATATCCTTTCGCACAACAGGGACGAGGAAAAAGAGCACGCGGCGATGCTTATGGAGTATATAAGGAAACACGATAAAGTTCAGGACGATAAATTTAAGCATCACGATTAAGACAAAATAATTCTTTTTAAAAACCGCCGTTATATGTTATAATCATTAAGGAGTAATCCGACGGTACGGTACCGAGGTTGAAAACCCCGCCAGGTTCGAAAGAAAGCAACGGTATCGATTCAAGGTACGCGTATTTAATCGGATTGCTCTTTCTCATTCGTTTTATTCTTTTATTTCTGAATTAAACTATTAATATTCTAAAATTTCCGCCTTTTATTTTTATTTTATTTTTATATATTAATATTTTTAACAGGCTATAAATTATTGCAATACGATAATATTACGAATTCCTATAATCCTAACGCCTCTAACGCCCTCCTGACCGGAAACGAAGCTATAGCGTCCGGAGCCCATAAAGCCGGCGTCGATATAGCCGCAGGCTACCCCGGAACCCCGAGTTCCGAAATTCTTCCTTTTCTCGCAAAATTCAAAAGCGCCATAGTAAACTGGTCTATAAACGAAAAGACCGCTCTGGAAATTGCGGTAGGAGCATCTATTGGCTTTAAAAGGTCTATGTTCACTACAAAGCACGTAGGTCTTAATGTCGCGTCCGACCCCCTAATGACTCTTGCTATTACAGGCGTAAGAGGCGGTTTGGTTATAGTTACCGCCGACGACCCCGGTATGCACAGTTCCCAAAATGAACAGGACAACAGGCTGTATGCCAAATTTGCAAAAATTCCTATGCTGGAACCTTCAGACAGCGGGGAATGTTTTAACTTTACTGCGGCGGCGTTTGAAATAAGCGAAAAATTCGATACCCCTGTTATCTTAAGAACGACTACGAGAATATCGCACTCCAGAAGCATAGTTTTAAACCCCGGTATTCCCGGCAGCGCAGGTATTTTTAAGCCTGACCGTTCCTATGAAAAAGATATAGAAAAATTCGTTATGGTACCGGTTTACGCAAGGAATAGGCATAAATCCGCCATAAAAAGACTGGGATATTTAACCTATTTTTCAAATAATTCCGGTATAAATAAAATCGAATATAACAGTCTTGACTTCGGCATTATTACAAACGGAATTTCATATCAGTATGCTAAAGAAATCGCGCCTTACGCTTCTTTTTTAAAACTTTCTTTTTCTTATCCCGTCCCCGATATCCTTATTAGAGAATTTGCCGGTAATATTAAAAACGTCGTTATAATAGAAGAATTAGAGCCTTTCATTCAGAACGAAATTTCATCCATCGGCATAAATTTAAAAGGAAAAGAATACTTTCCGCGCGACGGCGAGCTTACGCCGGATTTGGTAGAACTCGGTTTAGCCGAAGCGGGATTTCTGACCGCCCCGGAAAGGCGGAGCCGCCATAAATATATTAAACGCGTTTTCGACGACCCCGGAAATATTCTCGAAACCCTGCCGCCGAGACTGCCGGCATTATGCAGCGGATGCCCCCATACAGCAGTATTTTACGCGCTTAAAAAATTAAAGGTTCCGGTCATGGGCGATATAGGATGCTATACTCTTGGAGCATTGCCGCCCCTTAGCGCCATGGATTCCTGCATATCTATGGGTCTGGCATTCGGAGCGGCCCAGGGGCTGTCCCTGACGAAATCTTCCTCCAAAAAAACAGCCGGAATAATGGGAGACTCGACTTTCTTCCATTCCGGCAT
>JAKAKF010000265.1 GCA_021813595.1 bacterium | reverse complement strand
CTATATCATGCGACAGGGCTTTTTTACAGGACGATGCATCTAAGGGAATTATATCAATCGAAACGAGGCAGAGGCTCGTAAATTATGATTTCATATTTTTTTCGTTAAGCTATGAAAATGATTTTCCCAATATCCTTTCAATTTTATCCGCCGAAAAAATTCCTTTCCTCTCGAAAGACAGGGATGAATCGTTTCCCCTTATTATGGCAGGTGGGGTAATAGCGTTCCTAAATCCGGAGCCGGTCGCCCCGATTTTCGACCTTATGTTTATAGGCGAAGCCGAAGCGATTTTCCCCGATTTTTTTAAAATCGCCGAAAGCAAAAATAAATGCGAAATCCTTGAAAAAGCGGCAAAAATAGAGGGCATATACATGCCGTCCGCCTATAATTTTATATTCGATAAAAAAAGGCATAACGTCTTAAATGAAATCAGGCATCTCCCCGGTTTCCCCGAAAAAATTAGAAGAAAATGGGCCGATAAAGATTCTGCATTCTCTTCCTCGACTATTACTACTAAATTTTCGGAATTGAGCAATATAAATATGATTGAAATAGAAAGAGGATGTAAAAGGGGCTGCCGCTTCTGCAGTGCGGGCTTTATATATCTGCCCCAGAGAGAATCGAAAACAGGCGCTGTTTTTAAAGCCATAGAATCTTTAAACGAAAGCGATAAAGCCGGATTCGTAGGATTGGGCACTATGGACAGCAAAAATATAAATAAAATTATGCAGTTTTCGCTTGATTCCAAAAAAAATTTTTCGCTATCTTCGATAAGATTCGACTGCCTTGATGAAAATAATCTGGATTTAATAAAAGAAACCGGCATTAAAACGGTAACGCTCGGTGTAGAAACAGGCTCTTGCCGGCTAAAGAAAATGATAAATAAAGATATAAGCAACGATGAAATAACGGCTGCCCTTAAAAATATTATTAAAAAAGGCATAGTAAATATAAAATTATATTTTATGTTCGGACTTCCCTTCGAAGAAAAAGAAGACCTTGACGAGACTATAAACCTTATTAAAATAATGCGGGGAGAGTTTATAGCAGCCTCTAAAATTAATAAAAGAATAGGCATGCTTACGGCTTCGTTCGGACCTTTCGTTCCTAAAGCATGGACGCCGCTTCAGTGGGAAAATTTTGAAGATTTGTCCGTTCTTCGCAAAAAAGCCCGTTATATTACGGACGGCCTTAAACGCCTGCCCAATCTGAATGTAAATATAAACCCTTTAAACGCAGCCTTTACCGAAGCATTTTTTGCAAGAGGTTCGAGAATTTCCAACGAAATTTTGATTCATTCTTTTATGAATAAAATCAGCCTCAAGAATGCGGCAGAGATTAAAGGATACGGCATAAACAACTTTATAAGAAAGTTCGGCAAAGACGAACTTTTACCATGGGAAATAATAGACCAGGGGGTCACAAAAAAATATCTTTTAGACGAGTGTTTGAGGGGGTCTAAATTTAAGACTACTCCTCAATGTTTCGAGGGGTGTAAAAGATGCGGGGTGTGCCTGTGATAATCTTTTAAAAAAATTTTTTCTTTTTTCAGTAATTCTTCATACATATTCATTATATTTTTTGCTTTTTCAGTAAGAACCGAACCTCCGCCGTGCCTGCCCCCGATTTTTTTACTAACCAGTTCAAAACCGAACCTTTTTTCCATAAGATTTATAAAACTCCACGCTTTCTTATAAGAATAACCGAGTTCTTTTGCCGCAGAAGATATAGAACCGAAAGATTCTATTTTTTCAAGAAGAAGAAACCTGCCTAATCCGAAAACCGGTTCGCCGTCTTTTTCAAGCCATATCTTTGCTTTAATATCGAACTCTTTAAAATCCCCTCCGCCCCGCATAATAATTAATCCGCCTGCTTTCTCATAAACGTCGGAATATCGTATCTTTCGCTTTCGTAATCCTCTTCTTCTTCTTTGTCGGAAAATCTGTCTATATATATGGTTTTGGATTCGGTTTTATTGCCTATATCCGCGGCTTCGGGAAACTGTTGATTTTCAGGATTAGCGGCATTAATCTGGACAGGAGATGTGCCGGAGCCGCTAACGGAAACTAAAGAAATCGGGCGTGTTTCGGAACCCAATCCGGTAGCTATAACCGTAACCGTCATTTTGTCTCCGAGAGTATCGTCTATCACCGCGCCGAATATTATATTGGCATCCGGATGGGCTTCGGACTTAATTTTTTCCGCCGCCTCGTTTACTTCAAAGATGCTCATATCCTTTCCGCCTGCGACATTTATAAGAAGGCCTCTTGCGCCTTCTATTTTTATGTCTTCTAAAAGCGGGCTTGAAATAGCCTTCTGCGCCGCTTCCAGGGCTTTATTCTCTCCTTCCGCCATACCTGTTCCCATAAGGGCCATGCCCATTTCGGACATTATAGTCTTGACGTCCGCAAAATCGACGTTAATAAGGCCGTGTACATTTATCAAATCGGATATGCCTTTAACGGCTTGAAGGAGAACCTCGTCAACCTTTTTAAAAGCGTCGAGCATAGAAGTGGATTTGCCCGCAACGGCTAAAAGCCTCTGATTTGGGATGGTAATGACCGTATCGACGACGGCCTTAAGTTCTCTTAAACCTTCGTCCGCCTGTTTCATCCTTCTGTTGCCTTCAAAAATAAAAGGCTTAGTGACTACGGCTACGGTTAAGGCTCCTACTTCTTTGGCTATCTGCGCAATTACTGGAGCCGCTCCGGTTCCTGTACCTCCGCCAAGTCCGGCAGTAATAAACACCATATCCGAACCTTCTAAAATCTCTCTGATTTTTTCTCTATCTTCTAAAGCCGATTTTTTTCCTACTTCAGGATTGGCTCCGGCTCCCAGCCCTCTTGTAATCTGTTCTCCGAGCTGGATTTTTATATTCGACGCGTTTGCTTTTAATGCCTGGGCATCGGTGTTTGCCGCTATGAAGTCGGCTCCGGAAAGTCCCGCCGCTATCATGGTATTAACTGCATTGCCGCCGCCGCCGCCGATGCCGATAACTTTTATCTTTGCCGTTAATTCATTATTTTCTACAAATTCTAACATCATTCCCTCCTTATTATATGCCTTATTATATATCGTAAAAAATATCCATTAAATTAAGTGTTTTTATTAATTATCAGAAAAAATATTCTATTAAATCGGAAATCCAATTTTTTATAATAGCAAACGGATTATCCCCGTTTTTGGAAGAAAAAGATTTTTTATTCAGTCCGTTTCTATTTTTATACGCATATTTAACGAGTCCGACTCCCGTAGAATATATCGGAGAACTTATAACGTCGGTTAACCCCCCCATGTCTAAAGGATAACCGATTCTTACCGGAGCGTTAAAAATTTCGACGGCGAGTTCCGCCGAACCGTCTATGAGGGCGGCTCCTCCTGTTATTACGTATCCGGAAAGAATTTTGCTTTCTAAACCGTTTTTCTCGATATTTTTTCTTATCCACGTGAATATTTCGGCCATTCTCTGTTCTATAATGTTGCCAAGCAGCTGCCTGGATATGGGTCGCGGCGGCCTGCCGCCGAATCCGGGAATTTCTATTATCTCGTCTTTTCCAGCAAGCGATTCCTTTGCTATGCCGAATTTTATCTTAATCTTTTCGGCTTCCTGTGGAATAGTCGTAGTTCCTTTAGATACGTCGCTAGTAACGCTCTGTCCGCCTTTCGGAATTACAAAAGTATGCACTATATTTCCCCTGTAAAATATAGCTACGTCGGTAGTTCCGCCGCCGATGTCTATAAGCGCCACTCCCAGCTCTTTTTCGTCTTCGGTTAAAACCGCCTCGCTGGACGCAATCTGCTCCAAGACTATTTCGGAAACGTCTATTCCTGCCTTGTTAGCGCATTTTACAATATTCTGCGCCGCTATGCTTGACGCCGTAACTATGTGGACGCTCGCTTCGAGCCTTAAACCGCTCATGCCTATAGGATTTTTAATATCGTCCTGGTCATCCACGGTAAATCCCTGCGGAATGACATGTA
>JAKAKF010000082.1 GCA_021813595.1 bacterium | reverse complement strand
TTAAGCTCTTTTTCGGTTATTTCTTTTATTCTGAATTTTGCAACCGCTTCAAAAGTATCTCTTACAAAAGAAAGTCTGTTGCCGTGATAGTGGCCGGAAAGCATGGGTCCTGCGGTAACGACCACAGACGGGATATTAAGGCGCAGGGAAGCCATAAGCATGCCCGGAGTGATTTTATCGCAATTAGTTAAAAGAATAAGGCCGTCGAGACAGTGTGCCTCTGCTACGGTCTCTATCATATCGGCAATAAGTTCTCTGGAAGGCAGCGAATAGTGCATGCCTAAGTGCCCCATGGCTACTCCGTCGCAAATACCAGGAATCCCGAAAACGAAAGGATGTCCTCCGTTGCTATAAACGCCGTTTTCGGCGGCTCTTTCCAGGTCTCTTATACCGACATGCCCCGGTATTAAATCCGTAAAACTGGAAGCAATCCCTATAAAAGGTTTCTTCATTTCGCTTTTAGCGAGCCCCGTCGCATACAAAAGCGACCTATGGGGAGTTCTATCTATTCCTTCTTTGATATTATTGCTTTTCATAAAATTTATCCTTAGATATTAATTGTTTACGGTATTAAAAATTAATTTATCCGGAAATTTTTTCTTTAATAATTTTTTTCATTATATCGTTTCCGTTAAGTTTTTTTAATTTAAGCTCTTTTATGACTTTCTGCTCGTCCGGCGTCAAAAAAGGCTTTGTGCTGTATTTATTTAACATTTTTTCTATTTCCATATGTTCCTTGTATATCTTTTTAAAATTTTCGTCTCCGGCGGCAAGAGATTCCGCCATTTTTTTTTCGGCTTCATCTAAAAACTGCATAAACAGCCTCCTCATATTTATATATTATAATTAAGTTGCTTTGCAACTTTTAGTGACTAAATATTCGTCGATCTCATATTTATATATTATAATTAAGTTGCTTTGCAACTTTTAGTGACTAAATATTCGTCGATCTCATATTTATATATTATAATTAAGTTGCTTTGCAACTTTTAGTGTAAACATATTCTTCTGCTAAAAAGCAGTGCTTTTTAATATCCGCAGAAGAATATATGTGGATCTCATATTTATATATTATAATTAAGTTGCTTTGCAACTTTTTTGTATTTATAGAATTAATAATTTTTAAAAAGGACCGTTGCCGTAAACATAGTAAGGCGATAACTCTTCGGCATATTTTATTTGCGCCGACGGACTTAAATCCGTTCCTATTCTACTTTCTAAAGCGTACATTGAAGCAAAATAAGCGCTCTGCTTTAAATCAAAAGGCTCAGGCAAATTTATGCTTTCTAATTCCTCTCTAAATTTTTCATAATCGTTTTCTTTATTAAAGCCGTAAACAACGGACTGCTTATCTGCCCTATTTTCGACAAACGATTTAAGTTCGGCCATATTTAAAAGGCTGATTTTAAGCCGCTGGGTAAAATTTTCTTTTTCGGCAAAATATTCGGATACATAATAGCGGCCTTTGGCGGCGTCTTTTACGGCTATGATATCCTTAGCGCCGGCTCTGTTTTTGGCAAGCGAATATGCGCAGACTAATAAACTCTCCACGCCGGTAATATTTATTCCTAAAACATACGATAATGTTTTTGCGATTGTCAAAGAAACTCTGATGCCGGTATAAGAACCGGGGCCTAAAATAACTGATATTCCGGCTAAATCGCTTAATTTAATACCGGTTTTTTGCATTATTCCGTCTAATTGCTTAAATATCAGTATAGAATGTTTCTCGTGAAAGTCCGAAACGGACTCGGAAATCTTATTGAAATTTTCATCCATAATTAATACGCTGGAATATCCGCTTGAACTGTCTATCGACAACAAAAACATCTTATGTTTTTATAACTCTTATTATGTCGTTATAAGAAACGAACAGCAGAAGTATAATTAAAAGCGCAAACCCGACTCTTGCCGCATTTTCTTGAAATTTTACGCTTAAAGGCCCCCTCTTTACCATTTCTATTAAAGAGAATAATAAATGCCCCCCGTCTAACGCGGGTATGGGAAATAAATTTACAAGTCCTATATTAACGCTTATAAATGCTATGAAATAAAAAAAACCGGAAACGCCGAGGCTTGCCGCTCTTCCCGAAAGCTGGGCTATCATTATAGGTCCTCCCAGATCGCTCGCCGGAAGTTTTCCCGCTATTAGATAAAAAAGGCTTACCACCGTAATATATATAACAAACCAGATTTCTTTTACGGCGGAGTAAAAAGAATTCAATAAGCCGGTGTGTTTGTAAAAAACAGCTTTATTAGAAGGGGTTATTCCTATAATATATCTTTTTATCTTCTGCCGGTAAATATTTAAACCCGAAGTCAACTCCGGTTTTAAAACCACTTTTTTATATATGTTGTTTTCTTTAATTCCTAAGGTTATTGTATCCTTGCCGAATTTTTCTATATATTTCGACAAACCCGCCCATGAATTAATCTTTATTCCGTTAATGCTGGTAACGATATCGCCTTTTTTCAAGCCGGCTTTTATTGCAGGCATACCTTTCATGACTCCGCCTATAACAGGCTTTAAAACAGGCCTGCCCCCCATAAAAATAACGGTAAATATTACGGCGGCTAACACGAAATTAAAAAATGGTCCGAAAAAAATAATTAAAAATTTTTTATAAGGCGGCAGATTGCTGTAGGAGCGTTTTTGATCTTCAGGAGGCAGATCCTCCGAAGGGTCTTCGCCGAGGAGTTTAACATATCCTCCTAAAGGAAGTGCGGAAATAACGTATTCCGTTTCTCCGATTTGCCTGCCAAAAACCTTAGGGCCGAAACCGAGGGAAAACTTTTCGACCTTGACGCCCAGTTTTTTTGCGACTATGAAATGTCCAAATTCGTGAATAAGGACGATTATGCTTATTACAATGAGAAAAGCAACGATGTCGTAAATAATTCCGTTAATCATAATTTATTTTTATTTATTAAAAATTTTTATGTTTTTTCAATATTAATATATTTTATTATATTTTTTTTTTGTTAAAAATGCAATTTTTTTTAACTTCTTAGTGTGATTCCGAAACGGACGTTCAGCTCTTTTAGCAGCCCTCCCCTTAATAGATTAACTTCTTCCATGGTCATAGTTCTGTCTTCCGCTATTGCGTCGTATCTTATAAGAAAAGATATTTTACCTTCATTTATCTGCTTTCCGCTATAAACTTCGACCAATCTAACGTTTTTGATAAGCGCAGAAAAACCTTTAATGAATTTTTCAACGGCAGCATATTCGATGCCGGAGTCGGCAACAATAGAAATATCCTGCTCTATTCCAGGATATTTATTAGGCTGAATGAAAGACTTTTTACCGGAAATAAAATCTTTTACAAAATCGATATAGAACTCGAATGCAAAAACTTTATACTCTATTTTGAACTCATCGAGAATTTCTTTCTTTATTTCTCCAAAAATGCCAACTCTATTTTTAGCTATTAAAATCTCTAAAGCCGTATTTTCATTATAAAACGCATTCGCATCGGCTTTATTGAACGCAAATTTTTTAATACCCGATTCTTTAAGCAAAAGTTCCACTACGCCTTTTCCGTTATAAAATTCCGTCTCTCGGCTCGAATGCTTGATTCCCGTGCAAACTATTCCGCATAAAATGTTTTTTTCCGCAACCGGATATCCGCCGGATCCCTCTCCTAAATAAATCTTTCCAATTTCAAATATTTTGATATTTTTATATTTTTTATAATTTTGCGATACCGCCTTTAATAAATCCGGTATTATACTGATTCTAAAAAACGAATAATCCTTGGATACGGGATTTTTAAGTTCCAGAACTCCGGTTTTATCGCCTCCCGCTATTGAAATACTTATCTCTTTTTCGCCGGTAAGCGATGGTGAAATAATCTCGATAAATCCGTTGCACCTTAATAAATTTCTGAAAAACATAGATGTTTCGAAGTTTGGATTCTTTTGAGGCGGCCTTAAAATGCCGGATGGAACGGAAGATTTAATATTATCGTAACCGTAAATTCTGAAT
>JAKAKF010000197.1 GCA_021813595.1 bacterium | reverse complement strand
CACACCTTTTTTTTCCTTTTTTTTAAAGTCGGAATTGAGAATACGGGAGCGTTTATGAAAAGAAAAAGGTGTCAGATTTTGTTTTACGCATACTAAAATGAACAATTAACGATAAAAGATATTGCGTAAAATTAATCTGACACCTTTTTCGACAACGCGATTATTACCTCGCTAAACCATCAAACGCAGTCGAGAGTATGGGAATAAATAAATCTGACACCTTTTTCGTTAATACTTGCTATCAAACGCAGTCGGGGGTAGGGATACGGAGGCGGGCGTTTATAAAAGCGAAGCTTTTATGCCCGCTGGAGTGAATAAATCTGACGCCTTTTTCGCTAAGAAAGATATACTTCCAACCATTCCTTTAAGTGCGTCCTTTTTAATCCTAATATTTCGTCGTTTTTTTCCGATTCTTCGTCTGTTTCGCAGATATTGTCGTGTTTAAGCATCCTTATCTGGTCGGAGGTTACTGGGGCGTTTTTGGATAAAGACGGAGATAATTTTTCGATAAAGCCGAGAGATTTTTCCGCTATAAACGAAGGCGTATGGATTTTCAGTTTTTTGGGCGGGGAAATTTCCATAATTAAGTCTATAATTTCCTCGAATGTGTAAATATCGGGGCCGCATAAGCGGAAAACTTCGTTTACTGTTTTTTCGTTATATAAAGAATTATTATACGCTTCGGCTATGGAAAAGACGTCTATCGGCGCAAATTTAGTTTCGCCGGTTCCTATTATCGGAACAAATGCCCTCGTTTTTACCAAGTCGATTATGTCGTCGAAAAAACCGGCGTTGTTTCCGAAAATCAAAGAAGGCCGGAAAACCGTCCATTTTAAACCGGAACTTTTGACGAGCGATTCCCCTTCGTACTTTGTCGAAAAGTACTCCGAATCGCTGTTTTCGGATGCGCCGAGAGCGCTCATATGAATAAATCTGCCTATGCCGTTTTCCTTCGCCAAGTCCAATAATGTATTTACATAATCTACGTGAACTTTTTGAAAAGAAAAACCGGGTACGCTTCTAATTATGCCTATAAGATTTATTACGGCGTCGAATTTATTTGCGGACAAAAAGGCGCTGACTGAGGCTTTATCTTCGAGCGTCCCTTCAAAAACTTCGTATCCCTGTTCCTTTAAACGCTGAATCTTATTTTTATTGCGCTCTAAAAGCGTGACGGAAGCGCCGGACGATTTAATTTTTTCCGATACGGCCGAACCTACGAAACCTGTACCGCCGGCAATAAAAACTTTCATAAAATACTCCGCGTTATTTTATTTCTTTGTAATTAAAATAGTGATTAGCTTCTATATACCTTATGGTTCCGGTTTTAGACCTCATGACTACGGAATGCGTTTTCGCGCCTCCGTGAAAAAATTCCACGCCGTTCAAGTAATCGCCGCTAGTCACTCCGGTTGCTACGAATATCACGTCTCCGGCGGCAAGTTCCTGTATGCCGTAAATTTTATTTAAATCTTTTATCCCCATTTTAAGTGCGCGCTCTTTTTCGTTTTCATTCCTGAAAGCAAGCCTGCCCTGCATATCTCCCCCGACGCATCTTAAAGCCGCAGCGCCGAGAACTCCTTCGGGCGCGCCACCGATGCCCATAAGAACGTCTATTCCGGAGTCTTCTTTAGCCGTAGCTATAGCTCCGGCAACGTCGCCGTCCTGAATAAGGCGGATTCTTGCTCCCGCTTTTCTCACTTCTTCTATTAACTCTTTATGTCTTTCGCGGTTAAGAATTATGACGGTAAGGTCTTCGACATACCTGTTCATGGCATCCGCAATCCTGTGAAGATTTTCCGTCGGAGAAAGATTGATGTCTATTGAACCTTTTGCCTTGGGACCGACGGCTATCTTCTGCATATAGGTATCCGGCGCATGAAGAAAGTTTCCATGGTCGCCTATGGCCATAACCGCGATAGCGTTAGGAGCGCTTGTAGCCGCTAAGGTAGTTCCTTCTAAAGGATCGACTGCTATATCTACCTTCTGTCCTTTTCCGTTGCCTACTTTTTCCCCTATGTAAAGCATCGGAGCTTCGTCTCTTTCTCCTTCGCCGATAACGATAGTGCCGTCTATATCGATATAATTAAGGGAGTCCCTCATGGATTCTACGGCAGCCCTGTCTGCCGCTTTTTCGTCGCCTCTTCCTATAAATCTTGCAACCGATATTGCGGCATGTTCCGTAACCCTGACAAATTCGATGGTCAACGCTTTATCGTCCATTATTGCTCCTCCCTTGTTATATTTATGATTAGAGTATGTAATGTTTTAATTAAGCAACGGCTTCTTAAAGGCATCTTTGCCTCGCGCAACTCAGAAAAATTATACTATGTTTATCGATATATTTCAATTTTAAAAACGTTTTTTCAAAACGTTTTTTAGCTACTTTTTAAGTTCGCGTTCCGGCACTCCGTCGTATTCGTGAAGGTTGGCGGCTAATCTGCGGAACGGTTTTTCCCTCATCCATTCCTCGAAAACCTGGCCGACGAGTCCGGCGGAACGTGCTATAATAAAGAAACCCTTGCCGAGCCTGTAATCGAAACCCATATCGGAAATTATCGCGGCGATACAGCCGTCGACGTTAAGAGGGAGCTTTTGCTCCGGTTTTTTAATTTTAAATTCGTCGGCTATATAAACGGCTAACTTAATAAAATCGCCCCCGAAATTTAAATCTTTGGCTACCTCTAAAAGCCTTTTCGTCCTTGGGTCGACGGTATGAAGTTTATGCCCGTAACCCGCAAGACGTTTTTTGTTTTTGAGCGCATCGTCGACTATGTTTGCCGCCATTTCTTTTATTTCGGATTCTTTAAGTCCGTCCTTGCCTTTTAAATAGTCCTGAAACATTTTAGCGGCTTTTTCTATTGCTCCTCCGTGCGCATCGCCGAGAGTCAATACTCCGGCGGCTACGGCGGCATTAAGCGAATTCCCGCCCGAAAATACGGTCCTTGCGGCAACGGACGATGGAGCGGCTATGCCGGCATCTATGCAGGAAACAAAAATTGCGTCGAGCATTTTAGCTTCGTTTTGATTTGGAAGTTCGCCTTTTAAAAGCAGAAAACAGACTTCCGCATAAGATTTATTCCCTATCAGGCTGTCGAGATTGTAACCCCTTATAAGAATTTTGCCGTCCTGATTGGACGTAATAGCGGTTCTCCACTCTTTTTGAGAAACGGTTTCGGACATAAAATCATCGCTCCTTATTTTAAAAATTATTTTTAATATTTAAATTTATATTATGTTATGCTAAGTTAAGTTTAAGTCGGCTTGATTCCAAAATTAAATTTCCCTTAGCTTCTACAAATAAATTGAAGAAACTAAGGGAGCGAAATTTTAAATTCGATAAAAATTTATTTTAAAGTGCTGTAAAGCGGTTTGACGTCGTCGGAAGAACCGTCTTCAAAATCTCTTTTTACTCCCAGCGAAATAATCGAGTTGACTAATTCGTGATAAAATTTGGCAACCTTGATTGTTCCAGTTTTTTTGCCGACTTCTTCAAGCAGTTTCATCTTGTTGGTAGCTTTTCCCATACCTCTTTCTACTATAGCTCCGGCATGGCCGAAAGATACGCCTTCCGGCATCATCTCCTGAAAAACGCCTGCTACGAACACCGCCAACGGCTTAGTATATCCGCCTTTATCCACTAGTTCGGCGACCTGCTCCTCATAAACGCCGCCGGGTTCCCCCATTATCACGCATGCCTGGACGTTTTTATCATTTTCCAATTCAGGAAGGACATCGGCAAACGTAGTGCAGGCGATAACGTCGCCGCCTACGGCAAGAGCCATATAAATTCCGAAGCCTCTTCTTTTAAACATCTCGGAAGTCGTAACGGTAAGTCCGCCGCTTTTTGAAAGTACGACAATAGAACCGTCCTTGAATGCGATGCTCGGGTCTTTTCCGCCGATAGCTCCTATCCTGCCTACCGAAGGAACGTAACAGCCCAGAGAAGTTCCCCCTACTATCGTAACGCCTTTTTCCTTAGCAAATTCGTATATTATTATAGAATCTCTGATAGGCACGTGTTCGGTAATTATATATATAAGTTTAATGCCGTTGTCTATAAGTTCATAGACGGCATCCAAAACGGACGTCGGCGGAACGTAAACAAGTCCGGTATTAACCGACTTTTTTAAATCTTTAACTTTAAGAGCTTCTTTTACGGTATCGAAAACGGGTACCGGACAGTCGTCCGTAAGCACGGTACCGCCTTTACCGGGCGTTACTCCGCATTTTACTATGCCGGGGAATAATTTTTCCGATTCTATAACGACTTGAGAAGCCTCTCTTCCGGTAATACCTATTACTATAACTCCTGTTCCGTCGTTTAAAAATTTAGTGCCTTTCATATAAATAATCTCCAATCAATTATTTTAACGAACTAAATTATTTTTATGCAATTTAAATAAATAATATAAAATAAAATTATATTAAAACGTTATATTAAATTTTTAGATTTTAAAATTTCATATAATTTTTCCGGCGCTTCTGTAAGCGGAAGTTCCGAATCGTATATTACGCCTTCGATATTATTTCTTTTGAAGCATTCATAAAGCATTTTTAAACCTTTCTGATATTCAGGGCCGCTTCTTCTTACCACCCATATCAAACCTTCCGGAAACGTCCCTTCTTTCTTCATTTCTTCTATTGCAGATACCAATCCTTCGCCTATCGTTACGTCTATCCTTGTATTGCTTGCCGTGCCTCCGCATACAAGAACGGCTTTTAAACCCGGCTTGGAAAGTATTATTTTTGAAATTTTATTCATTTTTTCTGCGGGAGGATTTCCGCCTATATCCGTCAAATTAGCCGGCTTCATTCCAAGCGCAAAAACTGTTTCGGCCGTAATGGTAGAACCGCCGCCTCCGAAAGTCATCATTCCTATATTGCCGTCTAATTCTACATATGAACCTGCTTTTCCCCTGTGGTCGTCCCTGTCTATCAAATGCGCCGCTTTCTCTCTTTCCGTCAGAGGTCTTCCCATAGCGCCTCTTGCCGTATATATTTTTGAAGGCGCTATTCTGGCATCGTCGTCTATCATGGTTACGGCATCGATGGCAAAAACTTTCTGCTTATCGGGATTTGCCTTGTCTCCCGCTATTATTAAAGGATTAACCTCAAGCAGTCTTGCTTCCGAATTCCAGAATCCTTTATACATATTGGCTATGACTTCCGACATCTGCCTCAATACAGGCCTGTCCTCAAGTCCTATTTCAATAAGATATTCCCTTACTTTATAAGGAAACAGACCTTCGAGCGGATTTATCTCAAAAGTAAATATTTTAGAAGGGTCCTGCGCTTCGACGTCCATTCCGCCTTCGAGGGAAACTACGAATACGGGACGCCTCGGTTTTGAAGAATATGTAAAACTAACATATAATTCTTTAATTATAGAGGCTTTTTCCTGAAGAATTACGCTTACCGGTTTTTCTCCGTAAACTTCGGCTTCCATTAAAGCCTGAACATGTTCGTTTGCTTCTTCGCCGTTTTTTGCAAATTTTACTGCGCCCGCTTTGCCTCTTTTGCCCACCAGAACCTGCGATTTTATAACTACGTCGCCGTACTGCTCTACAAAGTCGGTTACATTCTGCCCCGGATGCTGAACTACTAAATATTTAGGCGTAGGTACGCCGTACTTTTTAAATATGGTATCATAAGTTTCGTATTCGTAAAGCTTCATATAAAACCTCGATAAATTTTTAATTAAAAATTATTTTCTTTATTCTCGCAATAACATTATTTTACGGAAAAGGACGGAATTGAATTCCGCCGTCTGCCGCGGCTATAACTATCCAATATTTAACAGCGGATCGTCCGGCGTAATATTATCGCCTACTTTAACGTAAATCGCTTTAACCGTACCATCTGCCGCGGCGTGTATTTCATTTTCCATTTTCATGGCTTCGACCATAGCGACGGTCTGTCCTTTCGTTACTTTATCGCCTTCTTTTACTAATATCTTAGCAACTTTGCCCGGCATAGGAGGAGTAACGTCTCCTGCTTCGATACCTCTTTTACCCTTAGATGCGCCTCCCGCGGAGGTCTTGGAACCGCCGGCTTTTCCGCCGATTACCGCTTCTACTTTGGGAAACAGCTGTATTTCTTCTAATTTGCCGCCTACCCTTACATAATATTTTCTGGGTTTGCCTTCTTCCTGATTTGGAGTTACGCCTTCAATTTTTACGTTAAATTTATCGCCGTGATATGTAACGTCAAACTCCACCGGCGCCGTATTTTCGATAACTCCTGCGCGGGTTTCTATCATGTCTTCGGTACCCGGCGTCACTTCCGGCGTTTCTAACTCTCCGTTTTCCCTTGCTTTCAAAAATTCCATAGCCTGAAGCGGGAACAAGACGTAAAGAAGAATATCCTCGTCGGATTTTGCAAGCGAACCGAGTTCTTTAACCGCCTTATCCCATTCGTTTACGTCTGCGCTGTCGCTTGGACGCTTTGAATAATCCGGTTTGCCGCCTGGTCCCATAATTTTTTCGACAAGCTCTTTAGACACCGGTCCCGGAGGCGTGCCGTATTTGCCTTCTATATAATCTCTTACCTCTTTCGTTATCATCTTGTATCTTTCGCCGGATATAACGTTTAAAACAGCCTGAACGCCGACTATTTGAGACGATGGTGTTAAAAGCGGGGGATAACCCAGGTCTTTTTCAACTATAGGAGTTTCTTTAAGAACCTCTTCCATTTTATCGATAGCGTTAGCCTCTTTTAACTGAGCCGTCATATTTGAAATCATACCGCCGGGTATTTTATGGATAAGAACTTTTGCGTTGACTCCGCCGTATTCAGTTTCGTATTTTTTATAATTTTTTCTTATAATTCCGGTTAAAGCTGCTGCTTCCTCCAAGATTTTTAAATCTATGCCCGTATCGTAAGGCGTGCCTTGAAGCGCGGCGACTACGCTTTCCGTAGCCGGATGCGAAGAACCGAAAGCAAGCGGAGAAAGAACCGTATCCAGCATGTCCACGCCGGCATATATCGCCATCATATGATTCATTATGGCTGTTCCGCTCATATCGTGATTGTGAAACAAAATTTTTATTTTATCTCCGACTTTTTCTTTCATTCCTTTTATTATGTTGTAGGTATCCAATGGCATTATGATACCCGTAGCGTCTTTAAAAGAAATCCAGTCCGGCGCTATTTCTAAAAGTTCGTCGGCGTATTGCATCCATTTTTCGTATGTATGAACAGGGCTTTTGGTATAGCTTATCTCCGCATGGCATTCTCCGCCGAGTTCCTTAATAACCTTGCATGCGACTTCTATATTGCGGTTATCGTTTAAAGAGTCGAACACCCTGAAAACTGTAATACCGTTTTTAAGGGCTTTTTCGACAAACTTGTAAACTACCTTGTCGGCTCTCGGCCTGTATCCTACTATGCTCTGTCCTCTAAACAGCATCTGTATTTTTGTATTAGGCATCACGGCTTTAATTCTTCTAAGCCTTTCCCACGGGTCTTCTTTTAAGTATCTCAAGCAGACGTCGTACGTCGCGCCGCCCCATGCCTCGAAAGCGTAAAGACCGGCTTTATCCATTTTTTCGCATAAAGGAAGCAGATCGTCCGTCGTAACCCTCGTCGCCAGCTTACACTGCTGTCCGTCCCTTGCGGTTAAATCGGTAATTAAAATCTTTTTAGGCTTTGCGATTTCTATCGAGCCTTCTTTTAACATAGTTTCGATATTTTTCATTTATTCCTCCGTTATAGACTATAAACCGTGATACGCCGACAAGGCGGCGCTAATGAAAGCTACAAAATCTTCTTTATCTCTCTGTACTTCATATTCAAAAACATCAGGATTTTCTTTTAAATAATTAGTAGAAAAAAGTCCAGTTTTAAAATTATCTTTTTTAATTATCTTTTTTATAATAGGTATAGTCGTTTTAATGCCTTTAATCTCATAAGTTTCTAATGCTTCATAAGTTCTGCATATAGCTTCTTCAAACGTATTGCCCCAGCAGATTAATTTACCGATCATAGAATCGTAATAAGGAGTTACTTCAAAGCCTACCGATGCAGCGCTTTCTATTCTTATGCCGTTGCCTCCTGGAACGTAATAGCGTTCTATAGTGCCGATGCTCGGACGAAAATCGTGTTTCGGGTCTTCCGCGTTTATTCTGCATTCTATGGCAAATCCCTTTAACTTCACGTCTTCCTGTTTTATTGATAATTTATTGCCGGCGGCGATTTTAATCTGTTCTTTCACTATGTCGAATCCGGTAATGCTTTCGGTAACGGGATGTTCTACCTGAACCCGCGTGTTCATTTCTATAAAATATATATTGCCCGACAAATCGGAAACGAATTCCATGGTGCCTGCGCTGTAATAGCCTATATCCCTGCATGCCTTAACCGCGGCATCGCCGTAAAATTTACGTTTTTCTTCGGTTAAAACCATAGACGGCGCTATTTCTATCATTTTTTGATTTTTTCTCTGAATAGAACAGTCTCTTTCGCCAAGATGAACTACGTTGCCGAATTTATCGCCGAGAATTTGGAACTCTATATGTTTCGGATTTTCGATAAACTTTTCTAAAAGCAGTTCTCCGTTGCCGAATGCTTTAAGTGCTTCAGCGTAAGCATTTTCATAATTGGTCTTTACTTCTCCGGCATTGCGGCATAACCTTATTCCTCTTCCTCCGCCGCCTGCGGTAGCCTTAAGAAGAACGGGGTAACCTATTTTTTCCGCTATTTCAAGGGCTTCTTCGGCAGACTTTAATATGCCGTCGCTGCCCGGAACGGTAATAACGCCGGCTTTTTTCATAATTTCTTTCGACCTTGCTTTATCGCCCATAAGCCTTATAACTTCCGACGAAGGTCCGATAAAATTAATATTATTGTCTTCGGCAGCTTTTGCGAAATCTTCGTTTTCGGCAAGAAATCCGTAACCTGGATGAATTGCGTCCGCTCCTATAGATTTAGCAAGGTCTATTATAAGCTGATAGTTAAGATAAGTATCGAGAGGGTTTGCGCCTATCATATAAGCTTCGTCGGCCATTTTTACGTGCCGCGCTGTCGGTTCTACGTCGGAAAAAATAGCCGCAGTAGGTATGCCGAGCTCTTTCGACGCCCTTATTATTCTGCAGGCTATTTCACCCCTGTTCGCTACTAAAATTTTATTAAACATTATTTTAAAAATCCTCCCTCAGATTAATTCGGTTCACTTGGATACTAACCAAGTTTAATGCTGTAGGTTATAGGGCAAGCTTTGTTTACTAAATAAGCAATGCTGCAGGAACTGGTAAGAGCTTCTTCTACGGCTTTTTTAACGTCTTCTTCGGTTATTCCTTTGCCTTTTACTGTAAAGCTTAACATTATTTTCGTGAATACCTTCGGTTTTTCTTCCCTTCTTTCGCTGTCGGTATCGACTATTACGTCTTCTACATGTTTGCCCGCTTTATGAAGCGCTTCGTATGCATGTATTCCCATGCAGCCTGCAATAGAATACAAGAATAACTCGGGAGGTCTTATTCCCCTTCCCTTGCCGCCGACGTATCCTGCCGCATCTATATTAATTTCGCCGGATTCGCTCTTGCCGACAAAATGAAAATCTTCTTTTTGTTTAACGGTTAATTTCATATAACCTCCGGAATTGATTTTAAATCTTATTTTAAATAATCGTTTTAAATTATATTTATTCTGTATTTTTAAATCTCTTTTATTATATGTTGACCAAACTCCACGGTACTCAGTTCTACGGCTTTTTTGTCTAATTTTTCAAAACCGGTGTAAATATCCCTTGTGCCGTTACCTTGATAAATAGTTCTTTTCACGGCATCGTAAACAAGTTTCGCAGCCTCGTTAAAACCTATATACTCAAGCATCATTGCTCCCGAAAGTGTAATAGAAAGCGGGTTCGCTATCCCCTTACCGGCGATATCCATGCCTACGCCGTGCGTGCTTTCAAAAAGAGCGTAGCCGTCGCCGATATTACCGCTCGGCACGAAACCCGGTCCGCCGACTAACGCCGAAGCAAGGTCGGAAATATAATCGCCGTTTAAATTTTGCGTAATAATAACATCGTATGCATTAGGATTTAAAACCAACTGCATAAGCATCTGGTCGGTAATAACTTTGGATAATTTTATTTTTCCGGTCGCACCTGTTTCCGTTGAAATTTTATCTTTAAATTCGTCTTCTTTTGCTACTTCAAACGCCCAGTTTAAAAATGCGCCTTCGGTAGCTTTCATTATATTGCCCTTACCTGCAACGGCGATAGATTTTTTACCGTTATCTATAGCATATCTGAAAGCCTTTCTTACGTGCCTTTTAGTCTTAAATTCGCTCATGGGCTTTATGGTGATTCCGGCATCTTCCGGTATTGCGTCTTCTTTAACCCCCATTTCTTTTATAAAGAAATTGCGCACCTTTTTTGCGCCTTCGCAACCTGCCATATATTCTATAGCCATATAAACGTCGTCGGAATTTTCCCTGAAAATCGTAACGTCCACTCTTTCAGGATCCGGAATCGGCGTAGGCTGACCAAGATAATAAACAGGCCTGATAGCAGAATAAAAATCCATAGACTGCCTTAATATCGAATTTAAAGATTTTCCTGGTTTGCCGACCGGAGTTCCAAGCGGACCTTTTATGGAAACTACGCTGCGTTTAAGTATTTCTAAGGTCTCCGCGGGCATTCTTTCCAAACCGTTAGATTCTGCTTTGTCTCCTGCGACTGCTTCTACCCAGTATATTTTTTTTGAATGTCCGTAAGCTTTTTTCATTGCGGCATTTACTACGTTAAGCATTACGGGAGTAATCTCCGGACCTATGCCGTCTCCGCTTATAAAAGGTATTATAGGATTATTAGGCACTTCTAAGCTATGGTCGCTTTTTAATGTTATAAATTTGCCGTCTTTAGGTATGTTTATTTTACCGTCCCATAAAAAAACGTTTTCGTTTTTCATTATATATTCCTTTTAAAATTATCGTTATTTTAATTAATTATTAAATTAAACGGATTAAAAAATATGATGGCATTGATTATAATAAAACATTTTTTTAAAATCAAGCAAAAAAAATAAAAACATTAATTTATTTTTTCAAAAATATCTCCGCCGAACGAATAGTTATAAACATCTCCGGTTTCTATATCGTAATGCCATCCGTATATATTTATATCTTTATTTTCTTTAATATAAGGATAAGAATTGAGGTGTTTAAGCTGTTCTTTTATATTCTCTCTTTCGGTAAGCGCCGCTATCTGTTTTTCCGTAAATTTTTCGCCGTTTTCGCCCGCTTTCCTGATATGTTCGGATACTATTTTTTTTGCGCTGCCTGCAAGCTCAAGCCATTTTTTTGTATGCGGAATATGTTTTAAATCCTTGTCGGACATATATAGAGCCCTGCATCCTCCGCAGTTTGAATGTCCGCATACTACTATATTACTGACTTTTAAAACATTTATTGCATATTCTATAGCCGAAGTCGTCGCAAGATATTCGGCTACGTTTCTATATGGAGGCACTAAATTTGCTATATTTCTGACGACGAAAAGTTCGCCGGGGAGAGACTTAGTTATTAAGGTGGGAACAACTCTGGAATCGGAACATCCGATAAAAAGCGTGTGCGGACTCTGTCCATCCGCTATTTTCTTAAATAGTTCGCTGTATTTTTTATACTCGTTATTATTGAAATCGATAACTCCGTCAAATAAACTTGCCATAACTGCGACCTATTATTTATTATTGATTTTAAAACGAATTATTATAAAAAATTAGTTCTTATTATAATAAAACATTTTTTTAAAATCAAGCAAAAATAAAAACTTTAATCATGCAATAGAACAAAAAACCTCTATAATATGTTCTAACGATTGGAAAAACGTTTAAGAAAAAAGCGTAAGATTTTATTTTACGTTTACGAAAAGCAACAATTAACTATCAGAGAAAAAGGTGTCAGATTTTATTTTACGTTTACGAAAAGTAGCAATTAACTATCAGAGAAAAAGGTGTCAGATTTTATTTTACGTTTACGAAAAGTAGTAATTAACTATCAGGGTGTTGCGTAAAATTAATCTGACACCTTTTTCATATATTTTTATTGCCGGTTAAAATCGTTTAAAAAATATTTAAACAGTTTAGAACCGGAGTCAAAAAATAAACCGCTGTTTTGCGCTAACGTTTCGGAATAATTAACGGATGAGTATTTATCTGCCGCCTGTTTTTCCGTTTTAGTAGAAAAACCGCAGAACGGCACCGGTTCCGGAGTATGCTTTTTTAATTTAACCTGATTGTAATGGTCCGGCAAAATCATTACCGTATAATCGCCGAATTTCTTAAGTCCTTCAAGCACTCCTCCGGCGATAAATTTGTCGAAATCTTCTATAGCTTTAAGTTTTAAATCTATTTTTCCTTCATGTGAAGCTTCGTCGGTCGCTTCTACGTGAATATAAACAAAATCTCCGCCATTTAAAGATTTCATCCCGTATTCTACTTTACCTGCATAATTGGTATCCAAATATCCGGTAGCGCCTGGAACGTCTATAACTTTAAGTCCGGCATATTTTCCTATACCTTTTACCAAATCTACGGCGGAAATAACCGAACCTTCAAGTCCGTAAGCTTCTTTCATGGTCGGCATGGAAGGTTTATATCCCTGTCCCCAGAGCCAAATTGAATTTGCCGGCAATTTACCTGCGGCGATTCTTTTTTTGTTTACTTCGTGATTTTCTAATATTTTTTCTGCTTTTTTCATTATTTCGACTATTTCGGAACTTGAAGCCGTGCCGTGAGGAATATATTCGTCTATCTGCAAATCGGGAATGTCATGCGGCGCAACCGTTTGAAGACCGTTTATGTCTATATTTTTGACTACGAGAAGATGCCTGTAGCTGACGCCGGGGTAAAAACGGAACCTGTCGCCGCCGAGTTCTTTCCGAAAAGTTTCAATAATCTGCTTTGCCTCTTCCGTGGTAATATGTCCGCCGGAATAGTCGTGCATATATTTTTTGCCGTTTTTCTCAAGTATATTTACTAGATTAAGCCTGAACGCAACGTCGTCTTTGCCGAGTTCGACGCCCATGCTTGCGGCTTCGAGAGGCGACCTTCCGGTATAATAATTTAAAGGATCATATCCGAGTATCGACATAGAACCTATATCACTGCCGGGAAGACATCCGTCCGGAATAGTTTTCATTAAACCGGTAACTCCTCTTGCCGCCACGGAATCCATATTCGGCGTTTTAGCGTACTCAAGGGGCGTCTTGCCGCCGAGTTCGGATAACGGGGTATCGGCCATGCCGTCGGGGCATAAAATAACGTATTTATGTTTATTCATCTAATTAAATAAATCCTCCTTTTTCAATTTGTGGTCGCCGTATGCTTTGGCGGTGCCTAAAAAGATATCAAAAGTCAATTATGTCAATTATATTGTTTCGATTCCGGAAAAGGTGTCAGGTGTCAGATTCCGGAAAAGGTGTCAGATTAATTTTTTTTGCAAATAACTTTTTATGTTAATTGACTGTTTAGTATGCAAAAAAAATAAAATCTGACACCTTTTCCTCCTGACACTTTTTCACACCGGCAATTTCCATTTTGTGACTATCCATTTTGTGACGGGGACAGAATTGAATTCTGTCCCTTTATCCATTTATCTATTTTGTGACAGGGCCAGAATTGAATTCCGGCACTGTATCTATTTTATGCCCATAGCTTTTAGTACCGAGTTTTTATCGCAAGGAACGACGACGGGTTCTTTGGAAACCTTTATGGCGTTGCCGGGGTCTTTAAGCCCGTGGCCGGTAAGAGTCAAAACGCAGACCGAACCTTTTTCAAAAAATCCGCGTCCGTTAAGTTTGATTAATCCGGCAAGGGTAATCGCCGAAGCAGGCTCGCAAAAAACTCCTTCGCTTGCCGCCAGCAAAGCATAAGCCTTTAATATATCTTCATCGCTTACCGATTCTATTAATCCGCCCGACTCTTCTTTTGCTTCTACAGCTTTATGCCAGCTTGCGGGATTGCCTATTCTTATCGCAGTCGCAACGGTGTGCGGTTCCTTTACTATATGGTTTAAAACTATGGGAGCGGCGCCTTCTGCCTGAAAACCGAGCATTTTTGGAAGTTTTTTTATTTTGCCTGCGGCGAGATATTCTTTGTATCCTTTCCAGTATGCAGTTATATTTCCGGCGTTTCCTACGGGCAGAATATGGTAATCCGGCGCGGTACCGAGTTCGTCCGCTATTTCAAAACTTGCGGTCTTCTGCCCTTCTAGTCTGAACGGATTAACGGAATTAACCAAAGTAACGTCGTAATCTTTTGCTATCTCGCGCGTAATTACCAAAGCGTCGTCAAAATTTCCCTGAATTTGCATGACTAACGCTCCGTGGACTAAAGCCTGAGACAGCTTACCCGTAGCTATTTTGCCTTCAGGTATTAAAACGAAAGATTTTATTCCCGCCCTAGCCGCATAAGCCGAAGCGGAGGCGGAAGTATTTCCGGTGGAAGCGCATATTACGGCTTTGGAGCCGTCAGACACGGCTTTTGATACAGCCATAGTCATCCCTCTGTCTTTAAAAGAGCCTGTCGGATTCAAACCCTCGTATTTAAAATATATTTCTATATCGGGATTTATTATCCCGCATAGATTGCGGGCTTTTATAAGCGGAGTATTTCCTTCGTTTATAGTAATTATATATTTTTCGTCAATTTCGGGTAAAAATTCGCGATATCTTTTTATTACTCCTTCGTATCCTTTAAATACCAAACTTCCCTCCGTCAGTCTTTTTATGAGTTATTTTTTGATTGATTTGTTTTATTCGTTTGAATTACTCGATTTTGTCTTCTATCCTTAAAACCATAGTCTTAGCCGTAATAACGTCTAATTTGTCGCATTTTTCTACGCTCTTAAACAATTCGGCTTCGTTTGCCTCATGAGTGGTGATTACTATAGGAACGGAGCCTTCGACTTTTCTGCCTTTTTGAATCATCGAGCTGATGCTTATAGAATTTTCTCCGAGAATACCGGATATTTTAGACAGCACTCCCGGTCTGTCCATAGCCGAAAACCTTAAATAATACCTTGAAATTATATCTTTTTTTGTTTTTATATTAAGTCTGTTTTTAACTTTAGACATAATAAAATCATGCCTGCTTTCGCCGTTTATTATTCCGGAAATAGTTTCTACCAGATCTCCCATGACGGCGCTGGCGGTAGGATTTCCTCCGGCTCCGTAACCGGTAAGGCTTAACGGTCCGGCAAATTTAGTATTGACTAGAAATGCGTTAAAAACGCCGTCAACCTTCGATATAATGCTCGAAGACGGAATTAAAGTAGGATGAACCCTTATTTCTATTTTGGAGTCTTCGTTTTTGAGAATGCCCAAAAGTTTTATAACGTAGCCGAGTTCTTTTGCGAAACTGATGTCTAACTGCGTTATATTTTCAATGCCTTCTATTATAATATCGTCCATAGACAGGCTCGTCGAAAACGCCAGCCTGCCTAAAATAGCAAGTTTATGGGCGCTGTCCGTGCCGTTTATGTCTAAAGACGGGTCGGCTTCGGCATATCCTTTTTCCTGCGCTTTTTTAAGAACGTCTTCAAACTTTCCGCCTTCTTTAGTCATTTTCGATAGTATGAAATTCGACGTTCCGTTTATTATAGAATAGACCGATTTAATTTCGTCGCCCGCAAGTCCGTTTTTGATAGAACGCAATATAGGAATACCGCCGCCGACGGCAGCTTCAAATCCTATATGCACTTTTTTTGCGGCTGATTTTTTAAATATCTCTTCTCCGTGTTCCGCAAGAAGAGCTTTATTTGCAGTAATTATATTTTTTCCGCTTGAAATAGCCTGAAGAATAAAACTTTTTGCCGGTTCTATTCCGCCTATAAGCTCTATTACGATGTCTATTTCTTTGTCTTCTATTATATCGGCGGCGCTTTTAACGAGGAGTTTTTTAATATTTTCCGGTACAGGATGGCTGCCGCCGCGGGTAAATATTTTTTTTATATTAACCGGAACCGAAAATACGCCGTCGATTTCATTTTTCTGCTCGGAAAAAATGTGGTAAAAACTTGAAGCGACGGTACCGAAACCAAAAAGTCCAATGTTGACAGATTTTTTCATATTTTATAGTTTTAACATAATTTATATAATTTAATGAATATTTACAATAAAAAAAGTATTGTTTTAAACGGCTTTGCGTATAAACTCTTCGTTATTTATGAAATGTTTTACTCCTTTAGACGCCTGTCTTATCCTCATCTCGTTTTCCACTAAAGCAAAGCGGACGTATTCGTCGCCGTATTCTCCGAATCCTATTCCCGGAGAAACCGCAACCTTTGCATTATCTAATAATAATTTTGAAAATTCGAGCGATTTAATTCCCGCATCGAGAAACCGGCTCGGTATTTTACCCCATACAAACATGGTAGCTTTGGGTTTTTCTATGTGCCAGCCGGCAAACCTGAAACTTTCTATAAGTACGTCCCTTCTTTTTTTATAGTGCAAAACCATATCGCTTACGGCGTTATGTTCCATTTCTTCGTTGAGGGCTATTATGGAAGCTATCTGTATAGGCTGAAACATTCCGTAATCCAAATAGCTTTTTATTCTGGAAAGCGCATTTATAAGGGTTGGATTGCCCAGCGCAAAACCTACCCTGAACCCCGCCATACTGTAGCTTTTCGACATAGAAAAAAATTCTATTCCTACGTCTTTTGCGCCCTTTGCCTGTAAAAAACTGGGAGCTTTGTATCCGTCGAAAGTCAAATCGGCGTATGCATTGTCATGTATTATATATATGTTGTTTTCTTTGGCAAAATCGACTAATTTTTCAAAAAAATCAAGTTCTACGGTGACGGTAGTAGGATTATGAGGAAAACTTAAAACGATAACCTTCGGTTTAGGCCAAGTCTGTTTAAGCGCCGTCATAAGATGTTCAAAAAAATCTTCGCCCGGAATTAAAGGTATGCTCCTGACGTCTCCTCCCGCAATAATAACGCTGTATGCATGGATAGGATAAGTAGGGTTCGGCACGAAGGCTACGTCGCCTTTATTTATAATCGCCAGCATAAGGTGGCTCAATCCTTCTTTTATACCCATAGTAACGATAGCCTCGGAGTCCGGATCGAGTTCGACGCCGTAATTTCTCTTATACATATTTACTATGGCGAGCCTCAGTTTGTAAATGCCTTTAGATACTGAATATCTATGATTTTTAGGATGCCTCGACGCTTCTATGAGTTTTTCTATTATATAATCCGGAGTAGGAGAATCGGGATTGCCCATTCCGAGGTCTATAATGTCATCGCCCCTTTTTCTGGCTTCCATTTTTATTTTATTTACTTCAGCAAAAACATAGGGCGGAAGCCTTTTAATAGTCTCAAAATCTTCTGTCATGATAAATTTCTCCGAAATTATATAAATAATATAATAGTTTTATATTATATTATTTTGCTAAGATAAAATAAATAATAAAATGAGGCACGTTTTTAATATGAATGCTTAAAAAATTTTTCGGCTCCGAAAGAGCTTCTCACGAGCGGAGCGGCAAATACCTGTTTTATGCCTTTTTTGTTTGCATAATTTTTATATTCTATAAATTTATTTAAAGGGACGTATTTTTGTACAGGAATATTTTCGAGTGACGGCCTTAAATACTGTCCTATGGTAATAAATTCAACCCCGTTATCTATCATATCGTCGATAGTCTTAAAAACTTCGCCGTCGTCTTCTCCAAGACCTACCATAATACCTGATTTCGTAATTATATCCGGTTTTTCTTCTTTTACGGTTTTAAGGAGGCCTAAAGACCTCTTGTATGAGCTTGAAGGCCTGATATCTGCATAAAGCCTTTCTACAGTTTCTATGTTATGTCCGAAAATATCTATTCCGCTTTCGGCGACGTCTAACGCTGACTTAATGTTTCCGTTAAAATCGGATGTTAAGACTTCGATAATTTTACAATCGGTAGTTTTTCTTATTTCTTTTACGGTTTTAACTAAAATATCGGCGCCTCCGTCATATAAATCGTCTCTTGTAACCATTGTAATTACGGCATGTTTTAATTCAAGGGTTTTTACCGCATATGCTACTTTTTGAGGTTCCCCAACATCTACGGCGGCAGGCGCAGATACAGGCGCTCCTGATTCATAGAATTGAGCCGCTTGGTATTTTTGTTTATTATTAATATCTATATCCATATGCTCTATATTACAGAAAGGGCATTTTCTTGTGCATTTGTTGCCGAGAAGCAGAAAAGTTGCCGTTTTATTTGAAAAGCAGAGATGCAGGTTCGGGCATCTGGACGAAGAACAGACGGTATTAAGCTCTTTTTCATTTATGATTTTAGACGTCTCGAAAATATCTTTTCTGGACTTGATTTTTAGAATCTCTTTTTTTAAATAATCGGGGAGTCTTTCGTTCATTTTTTATATGCATTATCGATTTAATCTAATGCGCTTATTATTATATTATTTTATCGTTTTTTATTTATTCTGCATTATATATATTATCATATTCATATACAGCTTATCCGCTATATAATAATACATAAATCGTCTATAAATTTCAATCGTATTTTGAATGTTTTAATTTACTAATTTTAAAGGTTTTTAAATTTTCGATAAATTTATATAATAATATATAATATATCAAGAATGAATAAATTAGACGATAAATATTTTATGAATTTTGCTTTAAAAGAAGCCGAAAAAGCGCTGGCATACGACGAGGTTCCGGTAGGAGCGGTAATAACAGACATAGGCGGCAGTATTATTTCTTCGGCTTTTAATACGGTAGAAAACGATATTTCCTGCATTATGCATGCCGAAATAAATGCTATATTAGCGGCTCAAAAAAAACTTCGCAACTGGCGTTTAGACGAATGTTCGCTTTACGTTACTCTTGAGCCTTGCATAATGTGCTGCGGCGCTATTCTTTTATCGAGAATCGGCAAAGTAGTTTACGGAGCGTCAGACCCGAAAGGCGGCGTTTCAAGTTCTATTTTAGAGGGGAAAATAGAGCTAATCGGCGGGGTAATGGATGAAGAATCGTCAAAGCTGTTAAAATCGTTTTTTAAATCGAAACGCGAAAATATAAGATATAATAAATCTGCAAACGCAGACGGAAATTAGCGAAAATTAATTTGATACCTTTTCTGCGTCGCGTTTCTTGTTGTTATCCATATAATCAAAAATATACTTTCTTATTTCCCTGTTGTCTTCTTTGATTTCATTGCGCATCGTATCGATTTTCCTGTCTATATGCGCCATAAGGGCTATAATAGAACCTGCGACGCTTATAATGATAACAATAATTTCTATAACAAATTTTGAATCGTTCACTTTATACCTCTATGCCCTTACTTTAAATAATATTATATTTTAAAATATTGTCAATTTTTTTGCAAATTTTTATTTGTAAATTAACAATAAAAAAAGTAAAAAAAAGGGGTCAAAAAAAGGGGTCAGATTTATTTAATCTGACCCCTTTTTTACTATTTGCTTTTATTGTTTATTACTATTGATATTAATGCGCCCAGAGCAATAAAACTATAGGTATTATTAAAATCGTGAAAATGTTGACGACCTTAATCATAGGGTTAATTGCAGGACCGGCGGTGTCTTTGTAAGGATCGCCGACGGTGTCGCCTGTAACTGCGGCTTTGTGTGCTTCGCTGCCTTTGCGGTACGTCTGCCCGTTATATTCAAACCCTTTTTCTATAAGTTTTTTTGCGTTATCCCATGCCGCGCCGCCGCTCGTCATTGATATTGCAACGAAAAGACCAGATATAATAGTTCCCAATAATATACCGCCTAGAACTTTAGGTCCCATCGTAAGACCGAATATTATCGGACCCGCAATCGGAATAAACGCCGGAAGTATCATTTCCCTTAAGGAAGATTTAGTAACTATATCGACGCATTTGCCGTATTCCGGCTTTCCGGTTCCTTCCATAATTCCGGGAATTTCTTTAAACTGCCTCCTGACTTCGACTACTATGTCGCCTGCGGCTTTACCGACCGACTTCATTGCAAGGGAAGCAAATATATAAGGAAGCATTGCACCGAGGAAAAGTCCTATTAATACCATAGGCTGATGTATCGAAAAAGATATTTTTTCTAATCCGGCCTTTACGTAACCATTTTGTATCAAATTAGAATATTCCCCGAAAAGAACGATAGCCGCAAGAGCCGCCGAGCCTATTGCATATCCTTTCGTTACCGCTTTGGTAGTATTGCCTACCGCATCGAGAGCGTCGGTGGTTTCCCTGACGTCTTCCGGAAGTTCGCTCATTTCGGCTATGCCGCCTGCGTTATCCGTTATAGGCCCAAACGAATCTACGGCGATAACCATACCGGACATTGAAAGCATACTGGAAGCGGCAACTGCTACGCCGTAAAAGCCTGCGAAGTGATAAGAAATCAAAATTCCAAATACTATCGCTATAACGGGAAGCGCCGTCGCCATTTGTCCGACTGCGAGACCCGCTATAATATTAGTTCCGTGACCGGTAGTAGATGCTTCCGCTATGGATTTAACAGGAGAAAATTCAGTCGACGTAAAATAATCGGTTATTACTATAATTAGTCCTGTCAAAACAAGACCTACTAAAGCTGCATAATAATAATCCATTGCGGAATAGTTTCCAACATGCTTCATAAAAGCCATTGTAAAGAAATAGTAAGCAACTGCGGAAACTATTCCCGTAACAAACAGTCCTTTATAAAGACCCTGCATAATTTTTTCTTTAGTAGGAGCGCTTACGAAAAATACGCCGATTATCGAGGTAAAAACTGCGATGCCGCCCAAAAGAAGCGGGTAAAGTATACCGTGCATTAAACCGCTGCCGCCTCCGTTTAATCCTGCTTTAAATGTCGAATATGCAAGCAGTATAGACGCAATAATTGTA
>JAKAKF010000033.1 GCA_021813595.1 bacterium | reverse complement strand
ATTATTTCTTTTATTCTATGAAATTATTGAAGATAAAGTTTACCTATATACCTTTGGAACGCATGAAAATTTCTATAAAGATTTAAAAAAATATAAATACTGAATTAAGTTTTCTGAGACGTTACTCCCGCCTGCGTTTTATATCGGGATATAGACGGAAACAGTAGTGCCGCGGTTTTTTGCCGACGATATATCTATAAAACCGCCGTGTTCGTGCATTATTTTCTGGCTTACGGCAAGACCGAGACCGGTTCCTTTTTCTTTTGTTGTAAAGAACGGAACAAATATATTATTCATATCGTTTTTGCTTATTCCGCAGCCGTCGTCGATAAATTCTATTTTTATAAATTTCGGGTTATTTCTGGTATAGTCTATCTTAGTTATAATTTTTATTTTTCCTGCGGTATTGCCGACATATCCCCATCTTTTTTTTATACTTTTTATACTTTTTATGTTTTTCATACTTTCCGTACTTTTATAATTTGCGGCCTTTGCCGCCTCTGAAGCTTTTGCCGCATTTACGGCGTCAACGGAATTTTTAAGCAGATTTAAAAATACCTGGATAAGCGCATTTTCGGAAGCGTATATTTCAGGAAGGCTCGGATCGAATTCCTTTATAACTTCTATATTTTTCGCGGAAAATTCCGCCTGTTCCATAATTGTTATTTCGTTAATTATTTTATTGATATTCACTGCGGAAATTTTTGTTTTATGCTTTTTAGACAGTGCAAGTAGTTCTTCTATGAGATTATTGATTCTTTCGGATTCTTTTATGATAATTTCCAGGAAATTATTTAAATCCGAGCCGTTAAATCCGTTAAACCCGTCAGAGCCGTTAAGCTCATTGAATCCTTTAACTCCATTGGACTTAGAGGCGCCGAATTTTTTCCTCAAATAAGCCGCCGAAGCTTTAATTCCGCCGAGAGGATTTTTGATTTCGTGCGCCATTTCTGCAATGAAACGGGATAAGTCTTCAATCTTTTCTTCGCTCTTGATATTATTGTCCATTTCTTTAAATCTTGTAATATCTTTTAAAGAAACCAAAATATACGGCTTATCGCCGTCTGTAATTTTAGATATTTCAAGTATTACGTATTTTGCTATATTGTGTATATTATTTATATTAAGGTATTTATTTTGAAATTTATATTCAAATTCGATAAAACCTTCTCCCGTCTGCATAACGTTTTTTACTTTTTCTTCTATGTATGCGTTGTTATTGAAAAAACGACCTAGGGTTATGCCGTTTAAGAATCTGTCCGAATATCCGGTAAGTTCCTGAGCCGGCAAGTTCAAAAATTTTAAAACGAGGTTTTCGTCGAATAAAATAACGGAGTAGTTTAAATTATTAAGTATTAAGCTGTTTATGCCCATTTTTAATATTATAAAATTTATACTATAAAAAATAAAAATTCATTTAGATATTTTCTATGTTTCTATTTCTATATTATAATATTATAATTAGATTTATTGTAATATCTGTTATAATTTCTGTTTATGAAAATTTTATAGAATTCAGATTAATATTTTTATTATAACATTTTTTTATAGCATTAATTCCACGTTTTAATAAAGCAAATAAATAAATACATCCCCTTTATTGAAAGAATTTGGATTGATTGATAGGCGAGAGCTTTGAATCTATACTAATTTTATTCGGAAGCACAGGATTAGAAATAACGTATTGTACTCTTAAATAAAAAGTTATAACGGTTATAAAGAAGAGGAAGTAAATGTTTTTCATTAAAAAACTTATAGAATCTATATTATTTCCGCCAGGGATTATAATTTTTGCGTTTTTGCTTATAACCTTGCTTTCTTTTGCGATTTCAAAGAGAAAAAATATTAAACCCGCAGAGTCCGCAGGACGCATATTTTTATTGATACCTTTAATTTCTCTAATTTCGGCAACCTGCATTTATCTGCTTTCTATACAGCCTGTTTCTAATATGCTGTTAATTCCTTTAGAAACAAGCTATCCGGTGCCGTCGTCTAAAATAATCAAAAAGCCGTCGGCTATAGTCGTTCTTTCTTCCGGCGCTTATAACAGGCATACTCTTGGCGGCGATACGTTCAACAGGCTTTATGAAGGCTTTAAATTATACAAAAAATACCATGTTCCTATAATAGTTTCAGGCGGCCGGGCTACTTCTACATTTTCCTTGGCAAAAGCAATGAAAAACGTTCTTGTTTCTATCGGAGTAGGTAAGCGTTACGTTATAACCGAAGATAAAAGCGACGATACATACCAGAACGCCCGGTATGTTTTAAAAATTTGCGAAAAAAAGGATTTTAAACGGATTATTCTCGTCACTTCGGCTTATCATATGCCTAGGGCTATGCTTTTGTTTAATTGGGTCAAACATATAAAGAAAAATAAAAATAAAACCAATAGGTTTAAAACTATCAAAATTAAAATCATCCCGTATCCAGCGGATTTTAAAACCGATATGCATTATAATATCTACGGCTATTTCCCGCAGTTAGGCTATCTTTTGACATCTTCGGAAGCCCTGCACGAATATATCGGATATGTTTATTATTACATTAAAGAAAAGATGTGAATAAATTATAAAAAATGGCGTTTGATTGCGACTAAGACATAGAAGAAGGCTTGGCCATATGATATGAACGAAGAACTTGTAAACCGTTACATAATGAAAGCCGATAATGATTTAAAAACTGCCAAAGATGAATTGGAAACAGATAAACCGGCTACCGATACCGTCTTACCGTCTGTTTTCATGCTCAGCAGTGCGTTGAAAAATATTTAAAAGCATATCTGGTTTTTAAAGGGAAAGAAATATTAAAATCGTTAAAAAGTCACAATATAGAATTTTTAATCGTCGCATGTAGAAATATAGATAATTCGTTCAATTATTTAATCGAAATCAATGCGCACGAATTGACGATTACGCTATTGAATTAAGATATCCTGACGATTTTTATATGCCGTCCGTGGAAGAGTCTAATCAAGCAATTGCTACTGCGGAAAAAGTGAGAGAATTTATTCTAGAAAAATTCAGTCATTAAATAAATCCATCCCCTTTATTCATTATAATCCAGAATTAAAATTTTCTATCGGCAATTTTGAGGGATGAATACGAATTGACTTTTGCATATAAAAAATATACACTATAAGGTATATAATATATCCTACTATAATATATATATATATGTGTGTGTTATATACTTATAATACGCTTTATATTAATATAATAGTGATATACAAAGAAAATACAGGTAATACGGATGAAACGGAGGCATATAAAATATGAAATTTATAACAAGCAAAGAATTAAGGAATAATCCGTCAAAATTATGGGAATCCGGGGCAGGCGGCGAGACCGTAGTAACCGTTAACGGAAAGCCTAAAGCAATAGTAATAGAGTTGGACGGCGACGATGTAGAAGAACAGCTTAAATCGATAAGAAGGGCAAAAGCGGAATCTGCATTAGACAAATTAAGGCTCTATTCCATTCAAAAAGGTTTAAATAAACTTACCGATAAAGAAATTTTAACCGAAATTGAAAAAACAAGAAAAGAAAACCTCAAATAAAATAAAGCAAAAAATAAATGGATATAGTTATCGACACGAACGTCATTGTTTCCGGCGTGATTAATCCCGACGGTTTTCCCGCAAAAATTTTAAATATGGTTATAAACGGAAAATTGACGATTAACGCCGATTCAAGAATTATTGACGAGTATAATAGAGTATTAAGAAGCCGAAAATTTTCATTTCCAGAAGCATATATTATTCCTTTATTAAATTATATTTCGTCCGAATTCAAACCGGTATTGCCGGACAACCCATACCAGTTGGCTCTCAAAGACCCTTCAGACCGTCCTTTCGTCGAGGTATCCCTTTATAAAGATATCCCGTTAATAACCGGCAACGGAAAACATTTTGAAAATATTAAAAACTTACGGCTTTATAACCCCAAAGAATTTATTCTAGAAAAATTTAGTCATTAAATAAATCCATCCCCTTTATTTTTATTGGTCCCCTTTATTGC
>JAKAKF010000072.1 GCA_021813595.1 bacterium | reverse complement strand
TGCGGTAGAATTTACGTAATTATTGAAATTCAAAACGACTTCCGTCCTGTTAAATAAAGTATTTTGATAACCTTGTATTGTTCCTCCGCTTGTGCCTATCGTATCGATAATCGCATTATTGCCGCCTGATATGCCGTAAATGGCGGTTGCCTGATTTACATTTATTCCCGTTCCGTTTATTTGTAACATATTACCCCCTGAAACCTGCAACGAATGTTGGATAACTCATTAAGTAAAAATAGAAAAACTGCGTTCCCATAACGCCCGTTCCAGTATTGTTTATCTGAATAAAATATTGAGGCGTTGGGACGAGATACTCTGTAACCGTTGTCATAAAGTTTGACGAATTGCCTGCCGGAAAAGCTATCGACTGAGCATTGTTAATCGGAAGCGGCGCACTTGAGTTCGGGTCGAATATCTGTAATGTTCCGGGTTGGTCGCTCCATATCGCAAAAGATAAAATATTGTTTGAAACGTTAATCGGCGAGTATTGCTGATTCCAAGCATTAGTTACCGTAGGAGCATATGACTGCCAAAAATCGTTTTCTATCTGCTGAAATATGCCGGAAGCTCCGCCGCCCGCTATTAACTGCCCGCCTACGAGTTGAGAATCCAAAGGATAAATCGTAGGATATTCAGGCGAGGCGTGTTGAGTGTAACAGTCGAAGACTATCGTATGAGCCGAAGCTCCCACTGCTATAGGAAAAGTAGATATAAAGTTTCTTTGAATACCTACGCTGACATTTCCTTGTAATGTTGCCGTAAATCCGACATATGCGTTAAGCTGTTGCCTTAACGCCGGATTAGGTTTAGGTAGAAACGGTATATTAAAATTAGCCATAAGAAAGCTCCTAAATTATATTAATATTTGCAAACTCGATAAAGTATTGCTCACGCCATCCGCATAGTTCGTGCCGATAGAGCCGTAGCCGAGTATTGTTACCATGACGGGCTGAATAAGCCCCGTTATGCTTGAAACCGTCATAGTAAATCTTGCGGCATTTTGAAAATAATAACCTTGCGAGTTATGTTTAGGTTTATTGTTTCTGAAATTTGTGAACGACGGGACTGCCGAACCGTTTATTAAAATCGTGTAATTGTTGAACCCATAGTCCGGCGAATAGTAATTTGTTTCAATATCGGTTATAAAAAATTGCGAACTGGTTATCTGCGTATCAATTAGGGTAAAAGACGAGTTGTTTATCGTTCCTTCGTAATAATCGGTTAGCCCTGCAAAGTTTAGATTTACCCAGCCTATCTCGTAAATGTTCTGTGCCGCATTTGAAACATCTTGAGAAAGCGGATAGTTAGGAAGATTGAACGGAGCTGACGATATTTCAAATGACGGTAATCCTAAAGTTGTTTGGACTGTTGGCGTTCCCGAAGAAGTTGATGTTACTGAAGGTGAAGTTTCTGAAGGTGAAGCGGGCATATTTCCGGTCGCATATAAAGGCGCATTAGTCGGTTGCGGAGTCGGCACATTGGAATTGTTTGACATTTGACCTAAAAAAAGATTATTAAACATGGGTTATACCTCAAAAGTTAAAATAATTCGATAGAAATCTGTCCGTCATATCGCATTGGTCGATTATCGATAAATGTTCGGCAGTATGTTTTATAACGGTAGATACCGCAATTATGCTTATCTTATTTCCTATGTTAAAATTCTTTCCGCAAAACTTACAAGTAAGGGAAAGCGGGTCGGAAATATGATAATAAGGGGATAAAAGTTTGCTAAAATCATCTTTGTTTATCCCATGCCTGTTGATATGGAAGCCGAGCATAAAAAGGTCAGATTCTTTCATCGGTTTGTCTGGGTCGTAGTCTGCTTTGATAACTGTTTTGCAGGATTTACAGGCAAAATCCTTTTTCTCATTTTTATGGAATAAACCCGAAAGCATTATTTTGTCTCCGTCTTATCTGTTATATTTACGACTTTTGACGCTTCCTGCGATATATCTTTTTGAGCATTGGCAATATCGGTTTTAGTTCCAGCTTCGATATTTTTGACTTCTTGATTTTTGATGCCTTCGATTTTTTTGATTAAGGATTCAAGATAATTAAAGGAAAGGGTAAACTTTGAATCAATGACGTCGATTGTTTTTTCGACTGCCTTATACTCAAGATAGGTTGCCACAAAACCGATGATGAAACCTACGGCGAAAATGATAAAATAAGTGAACATATTTGCCTCCGTTAAAAAGGTTAATTTATTTTGCGGCAATACCTTACTCTTATCAAAAACCGTTGTCAAGTTATTTTTTCAGTTTTTTATATTGACAAATATTGGTTAAAAATATTAAAATGAAAACTTAAATAAACACTAATAATGGAGGTAAAATGAAAAAAAGAAAAATCCACCCGCTAAAAATTTATTCCCTGCAATACGGTATTCCGTTAAAAAAAATTGCCGAGAAAATCGGTATCACTGAAACCTATCTTTCAATGATTGTCAATTTCCAAAAACACCCATCGCAAAAAGTAAATCAAAAAATTAATCAAATTTTAATGGAGGAGCTATGAAATCTAAAAATGAAAATGATTTTTCGGAGGATATTTACGCCGAAAAGGCTTTATTGTCTTCGATTATGACTACACTTCAAGAACTTGAAGAAACAAAAGATAAAATAACACCTGATGATTTTTACGATTATAGTTGCAGAGAAATTTATAAGGCAATGTTAAAACTAAAAAAAGAGAACAAAGAACATCCATTTATTTGTGTTGAAGATTTACTTATTTTACTTGGCAATGAATATCAAGATGTTTTATTAGATTTAGCAAGTTTAAATACTTATGACTTTAGTCTATATCTCAAAAAAGTTAAAGAAAATTCAGCGAAAAGAAAAAAAAGTTCTTATATTAATAAATATAAAAACAATGAAATATCAGTAACAGAGCTGATTAAAAGTTTAAAAGAAATAGACAGCGATATTGCAGAAGTAAAGTTTAAACCCGCCGTAAACTTGCCTATTTTGAATCCTACCGACCGGATAAATGTTTTCGGATTTACGCTTGAGTATTCAAGTATATGTATAATCGCCGGAGCAACGGGAACGGGCAAAACAGAATTTACAATGGAAATTGCCGACATCCATGCAAAAATGCCCGACTGCCTTTCGATTTTATGTTATTACGAAGGCAATGAAAATCACATTCAAGAAAGGTTGCGCCGGAAAAATATAAATAACGAAAATTTGTTATATGCGATAAAGCCGAGCTTTAAGGATATTAGAAATATCTTGTTAAGGAATAAAGACAAAAAGGTATTTCTTGTTATCGACTATATTCAGAAACTTGCAAGGTATATGAGGATAAGGGATAAGAAGCCTACCGATATTCTCATGATTTATATCGATAGGTTATTTGAATATTTTGACGATTTACGCAATGAGTTTCCGAATGTTTGTATTTGCTTTCTTGCAAGCTATTCAAAAGCTGGCATTACCGAAATGAAAGCCGAAAAATTGCCGGATATGGTAAGCATAGCTAATGGAATTAAGGAAAGCGGAGATATTGCTTACGATGTGGACTACGGCTATGCGATGTTTTTTGCCGATGAGGACGAAAAATTTGAAAATAAGTGGAGTATAGGACGTAAAATAAAAGGTAAATATAGAAACTATGTTTTGCTTTATGGGTTTAAAGATAGCAGAATTGACGGGGAATTTCCCGAAAATGTTTATGTTTTTAATAACGAAAGTAAAAGGTATGATTTGTTAAGTGATAGTAAAACTGAAAATAATGAAAATAAATTTAATGATATTTATTTTAACTAACATCGCTACTACTAACCGTGAAAGTGAAATCACGAATAGTAACCGTGAAATCACGAATAGTAACCGTGAAATCACGAATAGTAACCGTGAAATCACGAATAGTAACCGTGAAATCACGAATAGTAACCGTGAAATGCCCCCGCAAACCTTACTCCCAAGCGGGTTTCATTTCTATATAAATTATATATATTATATAAATAATATAATATATATAAATCCACCCCCTTTTTTTTATTAAAAAAGGGGGTTAAGTAAAGTTAAAGATTAAATAAT
>JAKAKF010000108.1 GCA_021813595.1 bacterium | reverse complement strand
TTATAATGCCTTATCATAAAAGGTTAGATATAGCGAGGGAAAGATTGAGGGGCGCAGGCATGATAGGGACTACCGGCAGAGGAATAGGCCCCGCATATGAAGACAAGGTTGCAAGGCTGGGTATTCGCGCCGTAGATTTGCTCAACAGAGATATTCTATATAAAAAGATTGTTTTAAGCCTTAAAGAAAAGAATTATCTATTTAAAAACGTTCTCGGAGAGGATATATTTAATCCCGACGATTTGATAGAGGAATATTTAAATTACGGCGATAAAATCCAGGAATTCTTAATAGATTCTTCGATATTTATCAACGAACGGCTGGATAAAGGTTACAACGTTATGCTTGAAGGGGCGCAAGGAACATTTTTAGACGTCGATCACGGTACATATCCATATGTCACTTCGTCTAACACCGTAGGAGGTTCCGCTCTTTCGGGCATCGGCCTCGGCCCTACGAAAATAGACGAGGTAATCGGCATTACGAAGGCTTATACGACGAGAGTGGGAGAAGGTTATTTCCCGACGGAACTTAAAGGCGAGGAAGGCAAGGTAATAAGAGATAAGGGGGAGGAGTTCGGATCCGTAACTGGAAGGCCGAGAAGATGCGGCTGGTTCGACGTGAACTTAATTAAAGAAGCCGGACGTTTAAACGGTGTCACAGGAATGGTTGTAACAAAACTCGATGTTTTGTCTGGATTGGGAAAAATAAATATATGCACAGGTTATATGTTGAACGGCTCTATTATAAACCATCTGCCTTTTTCTTCAGCGGATTACGATAAAGCAATCCCCGTTTATGAAGAAATGGAAGGGTGGACCGGCGACATATCTCGCATAAAATCGTTTAAAGACCTGCCAGTAAATTCACAGAAATATATTCTTAGAATAGAAGATCTTACCGGTTTGCGTATAAACATGCTGTCTGTCGGCAAAGAAAGGATGCAGACTATAAATTTAAAAAATATTTTTTAGGATGGTTGCTTGTATTGCGGACAATTTTTTAATACGGCTTTGTCGCAAGATTTTTCCCCGGATGTTCGATATATGGCTTATCAGTCATATTTAACCGCCCCACACCTTTTGCATCAGATAGACAATTTAGGCTACCTTTTTTACGGCAAGACCGTCGCGGATATTGGAACGGGCGTAGGAATATTGCCGTATTTATTAAAAGAAAAGAATTTATCTAAGATTATAGGCATAGATTTAGACAAAGATTCTTTAAAAGCCGCGCGTTATTTAAGCGATGACGAAAACACCGCATATATAAATGCCGACGGCCGTAATATACCCGTTAAAGATTCCATTTTCGATGCAATTTTCGTAAGATACGTTTTTCAGCATACCGGTATGTCGGATATCTTTCTTTCCGAGATTAAAAGAACGATTAAAGACGGCGGACTATTAATTATAGCCGATATAGAAGACGATATGAATATATTTTATCCGGATCTTCCCGAAAGTTCGAAAAAATTATTTCGAATTTATTCCGAATATCAAAAATTAAAGGGGGGAGACAGATTAATTTCGAAAAAATTGCCCGCTTTTCTGTTATCGCACGGTTTTAAGGATATAAAGATAAGGCCGTATACGCTTGTGTTTTTTAAGGGCAGCGAGGGAAGTTCCAGCCCCGAGGATTTTAAAAACGCTTTTTTATTAGTTCAAAATGAATTGGAGCTTGTAAAAAACGATATCTTAAGCAGAAAATTAATCGCCTCCATAGAATTTCATAAAGGTTTAAACGATTATTTTAAATTTTTAAATTTAAGCGACGATTTACTGATTTCCAAGACCGAATTTTTAATCACTTGTAAAAAATAATATTATGAAAACGGAATTCCGAGCTTTTATAGCGATAAACAACAGGGAAATATTGAAATTTATAAGGCAGAAATCTAGGCTTATTACCGACCTTTCAAGACCGGTAATATGGCTTTTATTCGTCGGTTACGGCATTTCTACCATGGTTAAAATTAAAAGCGGTTCTTATATGCAGTTTATCTTTCCCGGCATACTTGTAATGACGGTTCTTTTCAGGTCTATTTTTTCCTCGATATCAATAATTTGGGACAGGGAATTCGGCGTCCTGAAAGAAATACTCGTTTCCCCGGTTTCAAGAAAGACGTTCGTGCTTGCTAAAATTACGTCAGGCGGCATAGTTAGCACCGCTCAGGCTCTTATAATGCTGGTATTCGCACCTTTTATAGGTATTAAACTTAGCTTAACCGTATTAGTATTGGCAGTCGTATCCCTTTTTTTAATTTCGTCCGCAATAACGGCATTCGGCATAGTTATAGCTTCCAAAATGACTTCTTTCGAAGGATTCAATTCAATTATAAATCTGATAGTGCAGCCGATGTTTTTTGTGAGCGGAGCTCTTTATCCTATAAAAAGGTTCCCAAATTTTTTAAAAATACTTGCATATATCAATCCGGTTACTTATTCGGTAGATTTAATGAAGTATATCTTTTTTTACAATAAAAAGATAAATTTATTCATACCGGAAACTCCCGTCGTCTTGGACTTTATTTTTATTATATTATTTTTGGTTTTAATGATTTTTCTTTCCAACTACTTTTTCGAAAGAGAAGATAATTAATATTATGAAAAGAAGTTTTTTAAATATATTTAAAAAATCTATAAGGAAAATAAAAGTAAAAAAGCCTTTAGAAAAAAAAGGTTTTGTAATATTTCAGATAGACGGACTTTCCTACGAGGCTTTAAGGAAGGCGTTGTCCCTTAATTTAATGCCGCACTTGAAGAAAATTATAAAGTCCGATAAATATATTCTTAGCCGATATTTTACCGGAGTTCCTAGCGACACGCCTTTTTTTCAAGCAGGCCTTCTATACGGAAATAACGATAATATTCCGGGGTTCAGATGGATAGAAAGGGAAACGGGCGAAGAAATTATATTCAAACAACCTGAAAGCGCAGGCCGGATTGAGGAGTTCCTTGCAAAAAACAGCCGCGGTCTTTTAATAGGCGGTTCGAGTTATGTTAATTTATTTTCGGGAGGAGCGTCCCGTTCTACATTTACGCTTTCGACTTTTTCCATAAGATATTTGTTCAAAAAAAAGGTAAGGAATTTTGATATTTTTATAGTTTTTGTTTTTCATATTTTTACTTTTCTGAAAACTTTTTTTTATGTTTTTTTTGAGGCAGTATTTGAAATAGGCGAAAGAATAACGGATATACTTAAGAACAGGCGCGTACGTCCGGAAGGTTTTTTTCCTTTCGCGAGAGCAATGTCTAATGTCATATTTAAAGAAATAGAAACGTTCGGAGCCATGATGGACATATCGAGAGGCGTCCCTTCAATATATCTGGATTATATAGGCTACGACGAGCTTTCGCACCACAGAGGACCTTATTCATACAGCGCTTTAAGAACTTTAAAAGCTATAGACAGAAAAATATTCCATATTTATAAAAATATACTAAAAGCCGAAAGGAAGTACGATTTTTTTATTATATCCGACCACGGGCACACGCCTTCTATACCCTTCTCCGGATTAAACGGCGGTAAAATGCTAAAAAACGTGGTTCGGGATTATACAGGCGGCGATTTCGAAATTTATGAATTCGATACGGGTTATAACGCCGTTTTTAAAAGATTGTTTTTATATATCGGCGATTTTTTTAAGAAAGGAACGTGCAGTAAAATTTTTAATAAATTCACCGGCAGGATTGGATTGCAAAAAGAAAATGAATACGATGAAAAAATAGACTGGAGAACAACCGACAAAATAATTTACATTATGGATTCGGGACCGATGGCGAATATATACTTTTCGGGTAATACGCAAAGAATGTCAGTAGAAGCGGTAGAAAAAAAATTCGGAGGATTGACTGCAATGCTTGCCGGCACAAAGGGCGTCGGATTTATCGCGGGAGTTAATAACGACGGAGAAACCGTTATTTATGATAATACAGATAAAAAATTTTATGAATATTCATATTACTTGAATAACCGGAACGGTAAAAATATACCCCCTACTATAAAACATATTGTAGAGGGCTACAAAAATGTTAATGAAAGAGACGCCGCTTTTTTATC
>JAKAKF010000164.1 GCA_021813595.1 bacterium | reverse complement strand
TTATATATATAATAATTCTTTATCTTGCTTTCAAAATCGTCCTGGGTTAAAGCTAAATAACCTAAATCGCCGACTTTTCGTTCGATGTAAGGTATATCCGTTTTTTTCTTGGGGTCTAAAATAACGTAAGACATAACGTAGCGGGTGTTCGGCAAATCCTGAGTAGCCCTTGAATATGTGGTATAAAGCGTGGGTATCCCGAACAACCCGGAACTCGGCGTGGCAGTCTTCGCAAGAGCGACTATAACTCCTCGGTAGTCGTTAACTTCAAACGTCGTACCTATAGGCGGACTGTCCAACAGATTGTAATTTGCGTCTTTAAGCGCGATAAAAGCGTGGCTTTCGTATATATTTTTGATGTTCCCGTCGATTATAACCGGCCTTCCGAAGAGGGATGTATCGTCTAAGCCTATAATAGTGGCATACTGGTATTTCCCGCTATTTAATTTTACGAGTCCGCCGCCGAAATATATAGGTTCCGCAAACTTTACTCCTTTAATGCTCCTTACGTAATCAAGCACGTAATCCGGCAAAGGAATGCTGTTGGCAACGGTTTCCACCGATGGATCCATTACCCACATCTGTGCGCCCACATTAGCTACCGAAGATACTGACGATTCCAGGATTCCGGCAAACATGGAAGTCATCTGATTCATCAGAAAGACCGCAAACGTAACGCCTATAATAATAGTCAAAAACTTCCCTTTATCGTTAACAAGAAGTTTTAACGCTATTCTGAATAGACCCCGCATACCTGCTAAATTAATTACGGAGCTTTTGATATAACCTGCGGCTTTTTTCGCACTTTTTAACATATATTGAATACTTCAATAAATAAGCGTTATATAATTAAGTATATCGCAGTATCTTTATAAATCAAAAATTTTTTATATATTGAATATATCTTGCATTATGTTATAATTTTATGTAAATAAAATTAAAATAAAATGGAAAAGATATGCCTTATAAATCCGATACGGTAGCTTTTTCGGGCCTTTTGCAGTGGGGGGCTGTCGAAAAACTTATAGAAGACGTTAAAAATTCCGGCTCGCAATGGCATTATGTCTATACCCAGACGGACGACGAAAAGGGCGAAATGGACGCCGGAGCGGCAGCCGAATTTTTAAGGGAAAGGATGGACGAAATAAAAAATCTGGATAAGATTTGCGGATGGTTTTACGTCCACACAAAAGACGAACCGTCTATAATAAAAATTTACCATCCGAGAATGTCCGGAGGCGGCTGTTCTTTAACGACGCCTCCGCCCTGGATTATCGTTTCAAAGGAAAAACCTGAAGATATAGCGGACTTGGAATCTTACAAGCCCGTAATAAAACCGGCGAAGAAATGGTTTAACGGTCGTTTTGCTAAGCACTGATTAAATCATCTTTGCTAAGCATGGGGTAGTGCTTTTTATTTAATGTTTACTCCCTCATTTTTACCGCAAGCTCTAAAAGCTGTTCTATTACTTCGGCTGTTTCTATATTTTTGTTTGTATAAGCCTTAATCGCCTTGTTTAAAAGTTCCGAAAAAGACCTTGCCTGAATCAGATTTTTCTTCTGCCTGATTTTTATCTCGTCGTTAAGAAGTTTTTTTAGAGCTTCAAAAGCAAGGTTTTTTCTCGGCATTTCTTTTATTTCTTTTAAAAAATCGTCGGACAATATAGAAATATCCGGCTTTTTAAGTCCTGCTGCAGCAAATATATCTATAACCCTGTCGGAAACAATGGCTTTAGCTAAAATATGCTTAATAGCCGAATCATAATTCTTCTGCTCATCTATTGCGCGGGATTCGGAAAATTTAAGGATAGCAGACCTGACCGATTGAAAAAATCCAACCTCGTCGCTTATCTTTTCCGTCTCTTCATGGGGAACGGCTAAAGCAAAAGCCCTAGACAAAGCCGAAATATTTTTTAAAAATATTTCCTTTCCTTCTTTTTGAGGTTGTGGTGGCCCACCTGTGAAATTTAGTAGCTTCTTTTGAATTTACTTTGTAACCGACTGATAAAATAACATCTAAATTATAAGATTCTATTTCTCGTTTTATTACTCGATTACCTTCATTTTGAACTGTTGCAATTTTTTCAACAGTTGATTTTTCATCTAATTCACCGTCTTTATAAATGTTTTTTATGTGGCGTGAAATACCGGATTTATCAATACCAAAAAGATCTGCAATCTGTTGCAAACTCGCCCATAAAGTTTCTTTCTTGATATCGGCTTTAAATTCGATTGCTCCAGTTTCAGACTGATATATGGCTAATTCATTTTTAATTTCGTTTTGTCGTGATTTGTTTTTAATATTTTTAATAAATTCTTATTTCAAATTTATCCTTATTTTTGAAAGTTGTTTTTTTATTTCTTCGTCCAGCCTTTTCCAGATTTTATATTTTATATCTGTATATGTCTATAATTTTAAAATTTTCTCGGCGTATTTTAACGCAAATATCGACAAGAACGGTTCATATTTTTTTCTTAGTCAATATTGCTGTCATAAAGCCGATACGGATATTTGTAACAAGATACACGGGGGTGTGGTTCGGCCCGGTAGAAAAGTATATCTTCAAACTTCCCTTGTGTGAAAAAACTCCGTTAAAGTTAAGAAACGCTTTTACTTTTATAGTATTAAATTTCCCTGCCGGCGTGTCTATGTTGTAATAACCTTCGGCTTTTATAAGAACTAAGTATCTTTTGCGATTTTCATATACTGGTATATAATAGTCTTCGCCTTTATTCAGGTTAATAAGTCTAATGAAATACAAAGCACTTAAAGCATCCTGCGTATCGTTAAAAGAAAGGAACGGTTTCCATGGTACATTAATTCTATCTTTATACAGCGCCGGTTTATTGTGTTTTTCGTCCGAACTTAACATTTTCAGAAACTTTTCTTTTTTTAAACTTTTCCATGCAGTTTTGTATTGGCCGGTTTTAATCAAATGTCTATAAGAACCGTTTAATCTTTCTTCCATAAAATCATTATGCGAGCCTTCATGTCTTTTCATTATTAAAAAATAGGGGTAGCATCTTTTAGGCGAGAAAAAACTTTCTGTAATATCATGCACATGATAAATAAAATTAAACCATTTCGCATTATATGCCTGGGCCGTAAAAACCATAATTTTTTTATTTTTGTAATAGCCTGGCTTTGCCGACAATACAGCTTTGCCGGCATCTATAGTATTCAGGTAGGTAACTTTATAGATAAGGGTCTCTTTATTATAAAAAGAATAAGATTTATCTTTTATAGATAATATACGCCTTCGTTCTTTATCGGCTTTTTTAAGAAGCGTCATAGTCTTATGATTTACTTTATAGTTCTCTTTAGAAAAAGCCTGATTAACATATGCGGCTATCTGAAATATTATAATGCAACAATAAAAAAATATTATTCGTCTTATCATAAAAGAGTTGTTTATTAGACCTTATAAAGTAAAGCAAATATAATTTATCCTTATTTGCAGTTATGCCTTTTAATGCATATATATAGCATTTATTTATAAGCGTATCTTTCTTCTTTAATCGGGTCTGCTCCGTTGGAATAGCCTCTTTGCTCCCAGTACCCAAGCTCTTCTTTATCTAAAAAGGTAACCGTTTTTACCCATTTTGCGCTTTTATATGCATATTTATCGGGAATAACTAAGCGCACGGGGAAACCGTGCTCCGGCGTTAAAATTTTCCCGGCATATTTTAACGCAAATATCGAGTTGTCTTTGAGCAGGAAATCGGTATCCACGTTTGTAGTATAACCGTCGTACGAACCTATTAAAACGTATTTTGCATTCTTAAGGGGTTTTACTATAGCGGCGAGCTTCTGCGACAAAACGCCCTCCCATTTCGCCGATTCTTTAGTCCAGCCGGTAACGCAGTGAAAGTCGTCGGTTACTTTATCGTTACCGATTTTTACGATATCTTCGTAAGTGAAAACCGCCGGATTTTCGACTAATCCTTGTACCGTAAGCCTGTAATCGGCAATGCTTACGTCAGGAATATATCCTAAATCAAGCCTGAGCAGGTCTTCTACTTTTTTTTGGTTTGGCGGAATCATATAATTTTATTAAAAATATTTTCCACAATAGCTTTAGAATTTTCGCATATAA
>JAKAKF010000195.1 GCA_021813595.1 bacterium | reverse complement strand
CCGCTATCTATAGCTTTTATCGTCGATACTTCAGGGTCTATGCGGGAGATTGTTTCCAGTTCGCCGGTAAATACCGGGAAAACCGAAACTTTAGACGAAAATATTCATAATAATATAGTGAGCGGCGTTGATTCCGAATCCAAAATAGGAATTTTAATCGGCGGATTAAAGAAATTCGTGAGTTCGTCCAAATTAAAAAATACCGACAGAATCAGCCTCGTTAAGTTTGACGATAATGCCGAAGTTTTACTCCCTTTTACAAACGTAGAGGATAAAAATAAAGACGAAATAGTTCGAGCCGTCGAAAGCCTGACGAATTATAGCGGCGGAACCTGTATGGGCGCAGGATTAAAAGAAACTTTAAATTTAATTTCAAAAGAAACCGGAAACAGAAGAATTATTATGCTCACCGACGGACAGACCTCCGATGAGGATTTAGCCAGAGAAATATCGTCCGAACTGGCAAAATTAAATATACCGGTAATAGCTATAGGTATAGGCGAAGACTGGAACGAGAACCTGATAACTTTCATTACGGATAAAACTCAGGGAAAGCCTTTTTACGCTTCGACCGAACCTTTAAACAGGCAGTTCACGGATACCGCAAATAATCCCGCAGGCAATATAGCCATTAAACCGTCGGACATTCCGGAGACTATGATAAAAGAATTAGACCGCGCCGTAAACGAAACGCTTACGGGGGTATCCATGACTATAAATACCGCAAAAGACGTTATAATAGACAAGATAACCAGAGTCTATCCGGAAGTTTCGGAAGTAGATATCGGTATAAAACCGCATTCCTTAGGCAGTATAAATCCGGAAGAAAATGCGGTGTTTATAATAGAATCTACTATACCCGAACGCGGATCTCTAAAATCCCGCCTTATGCAGTTGAGTTTGACATACAATGTTCCGTGCGAAAATTATCGCGGCGAAAATCCTCCCGAAGACGTTATTGTAGAATTTACGGCGGACGAATCAAAAGCCTCCGTTATAGACCAGGAGGTTATGCAGTGGGTTCAGCAAAGAAACATCGGCGGATTAATGGAAAAAGCAATACAGGAAGCTGTGGACGAACCTTCTAACGCCTCAAGAACGCTCGATATGGCAAGGCGCATGACTATAAAGCTCGGAAACAGCGCCATGACTAAAATAATAGAACTTGCGCAAAACGAAATAAGGGAAAATAATACCATAAGCAGTGGAACATCAAAAACTCTCAGGATAGGTTCAAAAACAAAAACAGTTAAAATAGGTTCGGAAAAAGACGGGCTGTCCGATGAGCAGATAAGAAAACTTGCAGGGACTTAACTAAGATGCGGAAAATATAAAATTAAAACGGAATTATGCACTTGACAAAGCAAGATTGCTTCGCTTCGCTCGCAATGACTGCATATTGTCATTGCGAGCGAAGCGAAGCAATCTCGGTTATTATAACATAATACCAAGCATTGCTTTGTCAAGTGCATAATTCCGAATTAAAATTATAAATATAACGGTACAGGGGAATAATGCAGGAATCGGCTCCGGAAGAAAAAATGTATTCGGTTGAAACCGGCGTAAAACCATTAAAAGGATATAAAAAATATGAATTTGGAATTCCTTCGAAAAAAGAAGAAATAGGCGAAATAGTTCGACATATACTTGAAATTGCCGAAATTATAGCGGCTTTTAATAAAAAAAATTTATCCGTTTTGTATATTGACCCCGGTTCTTTATATATATATAAAAACAAAATTAAATTAAATATACTTCCCGACATATGCGAAATAGGCAAAAAAATGTATTCGCCCAGAGACTTTACCGCCCCTGAAGCGTTAATGCACGAACCTGCAACAGGAAAAGAAGGGGTCTATGTTTTAGGGCTTCTGGCTTATAAGCTTTTAACAGGAGAAGCTATAAATTCTTATAATGCCGAGGTTAATATTTCAGACTATATTTCAAATATCGGGATACCCGGTTTTCCGCAGTTTATGGCAAAAACGCTGGCAAAAGCCGAAGAAAGATTCAATATCGAAGAAGCGCTTAATTATTTAAAAAATATCGAGGAAGAAAGAAAAATACCCGTAAGATTCGATATCGGCATGTCATCTACCGTCGGATTAAACATAGACAGGCCTATAGACGAAGACAGCTGCGGATATGTTATCGAAAACACTTTAGATTTTAAGGGCAGAACCGTATTATTAAGAGCATGCCTCGCAGACGGAATGGGCGGAATGGCGGCGGGCGAACTTGCAAGCAAAGCCGCCGTAGAAGGTTTTTTAAAAATTCCCGAAGGTCCCGCGGACTTTTCCGCAGGACTTAACGATTTAGTCTTAGATATGGCATGGCGGGCTAATAAAAACGTTTTTGACGAACTTGCCGGAAAAGACGGCGGATGCACTTTTGTAGGCGTAGTTTTTAAAAATGAAACTTTTGCATTGGCGCATGTCGGCGATTCAAGGGCTTATCTCTGGACTGGTTCTAAAGCCAAACCTGAACTGATACGGCTTACTAAAGACCACTCATATGTGGCGTTTATGGTATCGAGCGGAAATATGACGGAGGAAGAGGCAAAAAACAGTCCCGACAGAAATAAAATTTTAAAATCTTTAGGCTCGATTAGAAATAGGCAGGAAGGTTATTTTGACGATTTGCAAAAAACCATCGGTAAAAAAACCGAAATTTTAGAAAAAGGCGACTTGCTTTTAATTGTATGCGACGGTATATGGTCGGAAATAGAAGAAAAAGATTTTAAAGCAATTTTAAACGACGGCGTTAAGCCGGTTCAAAACCGCACGCCGGATGCTCAATATATTGCCGACGCGCTTGTCGCCGCGGCGGTAGAAAAAGGCGCTTCAGACAATGCTTCCGCGCTTATTATTAAGCGAATTTCTTGAGGCTGTTAATTTATGATAAATTGTCCTTATTGTTCGTCGCTTATACCCGATAATGCTTCTAAATGTCCGGTTTGCGGGGGAGATATAGCCGCAGGCATAGGAAGCGGCTATTCTAACATTGCGCTTGAAGAAGGAAGTATTATTTTTTCGAAGTATAAAATAGAAAAAATCTTAGGTCAGGGCGGTTTTGGAATAACTTATCTTGCTTACGACGAAAAACTCGACAGAAAAGTCGCTGTAAAAGAATATTTCCCTGACGGCATAGCTACCAGGACGGGCAATAATGTAACTATCCCGCCTACGCTCGATAATAACGAAAATCTTCAAAATTTTAAAAATGAAGCAAAATCGATAGCAAAATTAAAAAACCCCGGCATTGTCGACGTTTACGACGTAATCGAAGAAAACGACACAGTATATATAGTTATGGAATATATAGAGGGGACGCCTTTGTCGTCTCTTCTCGGAAAAACAGGCGAACAAGACGCCGTCCGATATATCAGGCAGATTGCGAAAGCCGTAGGAATAATACATTCAGCGGGTCTTCTCCATCAGGATATAAAACCGGAAAATATTATACTTAAAAATAGCGGAGACATCAAAATTATAGATTTCGGTTCTTCAAGAGTTTTTGCCGCCGATAAAACTAAAACTTACGAAAAAATTTTAACGCCGGGTTATGCTCCTCTCGAACAATACGGCGGCAAGGGGAAAAGAGGGGAATATACCGACGTATATGCAATATGCGCTACATTATATGCTCTTTTAAAAGGATTTCCGCCGCCGGAAGTCACAGAATTAGTCGGAGGAATAAGTATAGATTTTGCGGGAATAAACGAACGATTAAAATATATTTTAGATAAAGGCCTTTCTATAAAAATACCGGAAAGAATACAGAATACCGCAGAGTTGATGAAGCTGCTCGACGATTTTGAAAAACCTCCCGGCGGCGCTGTTTCGGAAAATTTATATGAAAAAAAACCATCTTTTTACGAAGCCCCTGCAGGCGCCGGAACCGGAACCCCGGTAACCTCAATAACTCCGGTACATTCTAATAAAAACGTGAAATTGATTTTAGTATTTATAGCGGCTATAATTGTTATTGCGTCTTCAGGAATATATGCCGGCTGGCGTTACTATTATTTTCAAAACGGAACTAAAAAAAACGGGCGGAAAAATAAAAATTCCGAAAGCGGTATTGATATTGCGTCTAAAAACATTGAAACC